>CALGIV010000076.1 GCA_937914785.1 uncultured Eubacteriaceae bacterium
ACATCCATAATCGTGACATTGGCGCCGAGGCCGACGGCCATACGCGCGGCATTTGTGCCGACCGTTCCGCCGCCGATAATCAGTACATTGCCGGCACGTACGCCGGGTACACCGCCGAGCAATACGCCGCTGCCGCAGTTGTTCTTTTGAAGCAGCGTTGCACCGACCTGCACAGACATACGTCCGGCGACTTCGCTCATCGGCGTGAGCAGCGGCAGCTGCCCGTTTTTCAACTGCACCGTCTCGTAGGCGATCGCAGTGATTTTACGCTCAATCAAGGCTTTGGTCAGCGCCGGATTGGGCGCGAGATGGAAGTAGGTAAAGATTGTCTGACCCTGCTGCATCAGGCTATATTCTTCCGGCTGTGGTTCTTTGACTTTAAGGATTAGTTCAGCGCGCTCGTAGATTTCAGCGGCCGTAATAAAAATCTGCGCACCCGCAGAGCGGTATTCGTCATCGGTAAAGCCGCTGCCCGCTCCGGCGCTCCTTTCAACAAATACGTTATGGCCGTCCATCTGCAATTCATGGACGCCTGCGGGCGTGATGGAAATGCGGTTTTCGTTGGCCATAATTTCTTTTGGGATACCAATGTTCATCAGCGATGCTCCTTCGATAGTTTTCTTCTGATTGTATGATAATACGTTTAGTATGAACTGTCAATCTACCTTTCATTCCAAATGGGAAAAACCGCTTAAAAGGCAAGCGGTTTTTCGATCTATAAAAATTGAAAGGAGGTTAAAAAATAAATTGTGTGGCAATCATGTTGACAGCAAAGCAGATGATAATGCCTGCAAGAAGCGGAATGAAGAATGCCGCAAGTGTCCATTTTACGCTCCCGGTCTCTTTTTTAATCGTCAGCATCGTCGTCGCACAGGGAAAGTGCAGGAGGGAGAAGAGCAGTACGCACAGCGCCGTGATCCACGTCCATCCGTTTTGCACAAGGATGGTCCCGAGCTGCATCGTGCTGATTTCAGTCAATGCGCCCTGCGCCATATAGCCCATCACGATGAGCGGGATGACGATCTCATTCGCAGGGAAGCCTAAAATAAAGGCGAGCAGAATAATGCCGTCCAGACCGATTACGCGGGCGAATGGATCTAAAAAGCCGGCTGCGTGTGTGAGCAGCGAAGCGCCGCCGACTGTGAGGTTGGATAGCAGCCAGATGATAAGTCCGGCAGGCGCGGCGACCATGACGGCACGCCCTAAGACAAACAGCGTCCTGTCAAAAATGGAGCGGACGATGACTTTGCCGACTTGCGGTTTGCGGTAAGGCGGCAGCTCCAGTACGAAGGAAGAAGAAACACCTTTTAACAGCGTTTTAGACAGGAGTTTGGATGCGCCGAAAGTGATGAATATTCCCAACAGTATGAGCGCAGTGAGCAGGAGTGCAGACAGCGCTGTGCTGACGCCGGACGCCAAAGAGGCCGGTGTAAAAAACAGGGTGATGATGGCGATCATCGCAGGGAATTTGCCGTTGCAGGGCACAAAACAGTTTGTCAGCGTGGCGATCAGCCGTTCGCGCGGTGAATCGATGATACGGCAGCCGATTACGCCGCAGGCATTGCAGCCAAAGCCCATCATCGTCGTCAGCGCCTGCTTGCCGTGGGCGCCGGCCTTTTTAAAGTAAGGATCCAGCATAAAGGCGATGCGCGGCAGGTATCCCATATCTTCCAAAAGTGTAAAGAGCGGGAAAAAAATGGCCATTGGCGGCAGCATAACGGAGACGACCCAGCCCAGCGTGCGCCAGACGCCTTCGACGAGCATACTCGTCAGCCATGATGGGGCATTTAAGCGCACAAAGAAAGCGAGCAGGACGGTTTCAATTTTACCGAACAATGCGCTGAGCAGTTCGGAAGGGTAGTTTGCGCCGGTAATCGTCAGGTAGAAGACGACGCACATTAACAGAATCATCAGCGGAATGCCGACAGATTTTGACAGCACGTATTTGTCGATCTTGCGCGAGCTCGATTTTGCGGCGCTCGTGCGTTGAACGCAGCTGAGATAGAGTTCCTCGGCGTGCAAAACGATCTGCGAGACGATGTCGTCATGCAGGGTATTTTCGTCAATATTGTTATCTTCAAGATAGGTTCTGGCAGCTTGGACTGCTTTGTCTAAAAGGGTTTCGTCGATATTATTTTCGTTTAAATGTATTTTTAACGAAATATTAAAGCTTTCATCAAAGTCGAGAATTTTCAGCGCAAGCCAGCTTGCATTCAGCTTTCCGGCGCTGAGTTTGGCGCAGTATGGCAGCAGGCAGTCGACCGCTCGCTGAATATAAGGCTTATAAGAGACGGGAGAATAGCTTATGATTGCACCATCGCTTTCTGTGAGCGATGAGATGGCCTTTTTAAGCGCATCCAGCCCCTTGCCGTCGCGTGCATTTGTTGCGATGACGCGGCAGCCGAGGTTTTGCGAAAGCCTTTCGATATCGATGGTAATTCCGTTGCGCTTTGCTTCGTCAATTAAATTCAGGCACACCAGTGTCTTAGGGTTTGCTTCAAGGATTTGCAAAACCAGATTTAAGTTTCGTTCGATGCACGTCGCGTCGATGACGACGACGGTCAAATCATGTGGATAAAAGCAAATGAAGTCTCGTGCGACTTCTTCTTCGGCCGAGGAAGCCATAATGGAATATGTTCCGGGCAAGTCGTAGACGACATAGTCGTTTTTTTGATGCGTATATTCTCCTCGAGCGCTCTCAACCGTTTTTCCCGGCCAGTTTCCCGTATGTTGTTTCAGACCGGTCAGGGCGTTGAAAACAGTACTTTTTCCAACATTCGGATTTCCGGCGAGTGCAATGATTTTCTTTTCGCTGTCATCAAAATCTTCCGTGCGGTTTCTTGCTACTTCAAACCCTGTTGAAAATGCAGTCAGTCCCATAGGTGTCCTCCTCGGCTTTATAAGTATTTTGAAATATTCGTAATAATAATGCGCTCAGCGTCTTCTTTTCTGAGCGCGATAACAGCGCCGCGGATCAGATAAGCCGCGATTTCTCTTTTGCGGCCGATATGAAGCGCGAGGATATAAGTGCCTTCGACAAGCCCTAAATCCAACATACGGCGACGCAAAATACCTTCGGTTAAAAGGCTGTTTACTTTACAGATTTCTCCTTCCGCCAGCGCAGTGAGCGGCTGTTTCATCTTCTTCTCCCTAAACTTACATTTAATTCAATATATGCTTTGAAGAAAGCAACCGTTAAAAGCATTGATTGTAAATTTCGCCTGAAAGATAAATAATTTTCAATTCGCTCAATATAATAGTAATAGGACAAAGGAGAATTCCGATGAAAGATAATCTGGAAAGAATTGTAAAATCTGTAATATTGGCCTGTATGGTAATGGGCGTGGCGTTTCAGGTGCTGATCGCACGGGATGTTGTAACGCCGGTCTCGGCAATCGACAGCAGGCAGGATATTACGGTTTATGAAAACAGTGAATATTATTATCAGCAATATCAGCTGAAATTGTCGCTCAGCGACAAACGGGCGCGCATGATGGTAAATGGGTATGAAGTGGAGGGCGTTGCCATAGGCGACCATATAGATATTGCAGTCTACGATGGCGATGTCGTCGAAGTCGATTTGCGCGACTGCCGCGGAATCGTTACGGCAGAGGTAGTCAGTGCGGATAAAGCCTTGAAAAATCCGCAGACGGGATATTGCGTGCAGGGATATAATAATATCCTGTACTTATTTAAAGTAGAAGCAGAGTAAGCTTGTACGCTTTTCGGCAGGTGAAAAGCGCGTAAAACCTCGCAGCTGTTTAGAATTTAAGGAGGTATTGCTGCTCAAACAGAAAATAAACGTCACTCGGTAAGGCCGGCCGTGCCGTTTCGTTGAACTGGACTGCGTGTGGAGCGGCAAATTTAGATTTGCGCCGCTGCCCATTCAAAGAGTGCGGCTTGCGAAGCGACGGACGGTTTTCGCTTAAGCAAACAACACCTCCTGTTTTTTATCTGCCGGCAGCGTTTTGTGCGTTTTTTTGTCGCAGAAAAAGTGCAAAGAAAACAAAAGATAAACAACGAAGAAAAGCGAAACATTAAACTGCAAACATAACATTGCAATAAAAAACCGTTATTTTATGATTTTAAGAATCATAAAACAACGGTTTAAGACATTTGTATATCGATTTGTTTTTTATTCCACCATCGTATTTTCAAACGTTTCGATACCGGTGACTTCCGTGACGACTTTGTCGCCGGGTTTTAATTGCTTCTTCATCGCCATACCGACGCCGGACGGTGTGCCGGTCATAATCATATCGCCCGGATATAATGTGATGCCAGTCGTAATGTCGCTGATCACGGTGGGAATGTCGAAGATAAACAAGCGCGTATTCGCATTCTGGCGAACCTCGCCATTTACCGTGCATTTGACATCGACTTCGATGGGGAAGTCGAACATGCTCTTGTGGGCAATCCAGCTGCCCATCGCAAAATGCCCGTCATAGCTCTTGCCGAAATACCACTGGCCGCGTTCCATTTGCGTATCGCGGATCGTAAAGTCGTTGCCTGCGGCATAACCGAAAATCAGATCTTCGACATCTTCCTTCTCGGCGTTGCAGGCTTCTTTGCCCATAACGACGATCAGCTCGGCCTCGTAGTCTGCAAAGTGGTCGCCCTGGCTGTAAGTTGAAATTTCATCTTCAGGGCCGGAGGAGATAAAGGCCGCTTTGGAAAAGTATACCGGACTCTTCGGCAGTTCGGCATTAGCCCCCATTTCTTCTACGTGGTCTTTATAATTCTTGCCGACACAGAAGACGTTGCGCAGCGGATAGGGAATTGCCGGTAACATCTCAACGGTGTTGATGTCAAGGTTCCCCTTATTCGATTCGATATACTTGCCGATTTGTTCGATCATATCATCTTCGTGATCGAAGATAAACTCCATCAAGTCGGCAAAAGGTTCGAATTGAAGCGCTTCTGCAAGCTTGTCCATCGTGAAGAATTGATCTTTTGTTTTGTTGGCGACGACTACTTTTAAATCTTCGCCCATTAAGACGGTTGTAAAAAACATTTCATACCTCCAAACAAGGTTTTATATTTAACAGACGGTCATTTTACCATCGTGTTTTCGAATGTTTCCAGTCCGACGACTTCGCTTTTTACGATGTCGCCGACCTTTAAAGAGTATTTCGGCTTCATCGCCACACCGACGCCGGCAGGCGTACCGGTCATCAGCATATCGCCGGGATATAGTGTAACACCCTGTGTCAAATCGTTGATCGCAGAGGGGATATCGCAGATAAACAGGCGCGTGTTGGAAGACTGGCGCAGTTCGTCATTTACGTAACAGTTGATGTCAACTTCAATAGGCAGCGGATAAAGCGACTTGTGTGCAATCCAGTTGCCCATAACAAAGTGTCCGTCGTAGCTCTTGCCGTAATGCCATTGTTTGCGGTAGGTTTGCGTATCCCGAATGGAAAAGTCCTGCCCGACGGCATAGCCAAAAACACACTCTTCCACATCCTCTTTGTTGACCCTTTTGGCTTGCTTGCCAATGACGACGATCAGTTCCACTTCATAATCGGCAAAGTGCTTGCCTTTGGAGTAAGTCGATACATGATCCCCGGGCCCCGCTGAAATAAAGGCGGCTTTTGAAAAATATATCGGCAGTTCTGCGGCGTCCTGATTCGTCTCACTGGCGTGGTCGCGGTAGTTTAGGCCCATACAAAATACATTGCGCAGCGGATAGGGGATTGCCGGCAGAAGCTCCATTTCCTCAGGTTCGATATTGCCTTCTTCTTCCGTTTCAATAATATTACGAATGCCTTCGATCATCTCGTCGTCGTGTTCTTCGATAAATTCAAGCAAGTCGGTATAAGGTACAAAGTCCAACTCCAAAGCCAGATAATCCAATGTAAAGAATTTGGTTCGGTCTTTATTGGCAACGACGACCGTCGGCTCGTCTTCAATCATTGCAGTCGTAAAATACATAATTCACACCTCCATAATGCGCATTCTTAAAAATTTTCTATATTATACCATTTATTTTTATTCGCGTACAGCATCAGAACGTGAAAATTCGTTGTTCTCCAGTAGAATTAAAATTTCCTGTATCGATGCTTTTGATACACTTTTGCGGTGAAATATTTTGACTTCTGTCGCATACACTTTGAAAAGAGGGGAATTTATGAAAAGAAAACAAGTGAAGAACAGTAAGATATACGCAAAAACCCAAGCGGTAAAGGCGCGGATCAGCGAATATGCTGAATTGCCTTACGATGTTTTATTAAATGTGCCTAAAATTACGATTACCGGTGATATTCAGGTGGCGGTCGAAAATCATCAGGGTATCATTGAATATACACAAAACCGGATCAGGATCAACACGATCATTGGCGTCGTTGCAATCGACGGAGAAGAGATGAATATAAAAAACATTCTTGCCGAAGAAATCATCGTTCTGGGCAGCATCTCGCGCGTTGAGGTGGTAAAATGAATATGGTACGCATTTTCAATTTCCTTTATGGATATTACGTCGTGACAATGCAGGGGCGCAAATATGAAAAGGTGCTGAATTTAATGCACGTCAACGGTGTTTATGTGTGGGATATCAAGTATCATCAGGATGGCACGATCGTGATGAAAATCATGCGAAAACACATCGATCAATTTGAAAAATTATGTACGCGATTCGGCGTGGCCTATAAAATTAAAAGCGAAAAGGGTATGCCGGTCTTTATAAACAGGCTTTTTCGGCGCAAGGGGTTTGTGATTGGCGCTTTTATTTTTATATCCGGTCTTTTTGTTTTGTCGAATATGGTTTTGCGCATCGAGTATCCGACGGAGTATTCAATGCGCAAAGAAGAATTGACCGTGCAGCTGAAAGAAGCGGGTTTTTCGGTTGGAATGTTTAAAAAGGCAGTGGACTACGAACAGGTTAAAAAGAATTTTCTTGTCAGCAATCCGAATTATACATATATGAATATTACGACAAATGGCATTACGGCCAAAATCGATTTATACGACAAAACAAATCCACAGGATATATACGATTATAACGAACCTGCTGATATCGTTGCGAAGTGTGACGGAACCATTCGGCAAATAACAGTGGCCGTCGGTACACCTGTCGTGGAGGCAGGCCAGCAGGTAACTGCCGGCCAAATGCTTATCGAAGGTCGTGAACTCATTAAAATTGCCGGCAGAGAGTCGGACATTTACCGCCGTGCAGAAGGCAAAGTGATGGCAAGTATCGTCTGTGAAATCGACAATATTCCGATTTTTATGTATGAGCCGAATGAAACATGTACGCTGGAAGAAGAAAAGACATTGAAAATCAGCAGTTTTTCTTATAAACTGAAAAAAATAAGTAAAATAGAAGAGAAATTTGAATATCGCATAAACGAAAAGCCGTTTAAGATTCTGGACTTTGTTTTGCCGATTTCAATTGAAACACGGCAATTATATGACCGGGCCGATGCCGTCGAAAAAAGTGAAAGCAAAATAGCCGGTGATGTGATAGAATATATTCGGCAGAATGATTTCATCAATCCAAACGCCGTTATTGAAGACATAATGATAGAGCAAACAGGGCAGTATGAAGATACGGGGATTTATTCCGTCGTATTGACGGTCATAGACAATATCGGCGAAGTTGTGGTAAAATAGCCATACTTTAACAATAAAGGGGAAATGAATTACATTGAACGACAAAACGCAACTGAATATCAAGCTGGAGGAATATTCCGGGCAGATGATGAAAGTTGCAGGGAATTTGGACAAGAACTTAAGTAAAGTTGAAGAATATTATCAAGTCAATATCGTTTTGCGCGACAATATATTAAAGATTATCGGCTCGAAGGAAAATGTTGAAAAAGCGCATGAGGGCATGCTGAATATTTTCAAAGCGGCGCAAAACAGGAACACGATTGATGAGCAGACTTTAAATTATATTTTGGCGATGAGCGAAAAGGGGATTGACAAAGAATTTTTAGACAACACGGGTATTATTTGTTATACCTCTCGCGGCAAGGCGATCAAATATAAAACCGAAGGCCAGCGGCGCTACATCAACGCAGTGCGCAACAACGATATCGTCTTTGCAATCGGGCCTGCCGGAACCGGAAAGACTTATCTTGCGATGGCGATGGCAATCAACGCGTTTAAACGCGGCGAAGTCTCACGCATCGTACTTACGCGTCCGGCAATTGAAGCGGGTGAGCGGCTGGGGTTTTTACCGGGAGATTTGCGTGAGAAGGTAGATCCTTACTTAAGGCCGCTTTACGATGCGTTGTATGATATTATGGGGGCAGAGACTTATCAGAAGTATGTCGATAAGAAAATGATTGAAATCGCACCGCTCGCATATATGCGCGGACGCACGCTGGATGATTCGTTCATCGTGTTGGATGAGGCGCAGAATACGACGCCGGAACAAATGAAGATGTTTTTAACGCGCCTGGGTTTTGGCTCCAAAGTGATCGTTACAGGAGACATCACGCAGATCGACCTGCCGATCGACAAGACGAGTGGATTGAAAATGGCGCAACGGATTTTGAACGACATCAAGGGGCTTGCGTTTGCCTATTTGGGAAAAGAAGATGTTGTAAGACATAGCCTGGTGCAAAAAATTATCGAAGCGTATGATCGATTTGAAAATAAAAACAGAACGGTTGATAATGGTGAGGTGTAATGTCCAAGAAAAAGAAAGTTGGTCAGATTACGGCCACGGTGTTGCTTTTTGCCGCAACGTTTGTTTTATTATATTTTTCGCTGGCACCTAAAAAATATGTGCTGGAAGTCGGACAGGCGGCGCCGGAAGATATTTATGCAAAGAATATGATCACCGATCTTGTGCAGACGGAGCGCCTGCGCGATGAAGCGGAAGAGGCCGTCGAGCCGATCTATAATACGATTCCGGGCGTGGGCATTCGCGTGAACGAATCGATTGGCCTGATTATGGATACGCTTTCCCGCGTAGCGGAAGAAGACAACGTCAACTTCGTGGCTGTTAAGGAAGAAATCTATCAGGCGGTTGAAGTGGAGTTGGATACGGCCTCAATCGAGCGTATCGTCGGGTTAAGTGAGTACGACCGCGAATCGATGCGTGAGAAGATGGAAGCGATTTTAGCAGAGGTGTATGAGGGGAATGTGTATCCGGAAGAAGAAGCGCTGGAAGAGCGCAAGGAGTACACTTACCGTTATATTGATAACACGTGGATGAGCCAGGTGTGCAAGACCGAAGCCAAAAATATCCTGGGTAAAGTCATCCAGCCGAATCAAGAGCTGGATGGTGTGGCGACGCAGGCATTGATCGACGAGGCGCGCAACAACGTAAAGACGGTCACTTATTATAAGGGCGACAGGATTATTACAGCAGGAGAGATTATTACGGAAGAAGATTACGAATTGCTGCGCAGCAATGGATTGCTGAAAGGCAACCGTTTGCAGGAGTTGCTGCTGTATATCAGCATCATCGTATTTATTGTTTTATTATTGGGAATGTTGGCAATCTACTTAATACTGTACGAAAAGGATGTCATCAACAGCTCGGCCAAGCTGTTTGTATTGTTATGTCAGATTATCGTCTATCTGGCCTTGGCAAATCTGCTCTCGACAGTCAGTATTTATTTGATTCCCATTACGATGTTGGCGATGACGTTGGCGCTGTTATTAAAACCGCGTATAGCTCTGATAGTGAATTTATTTGCCGTGATGCTCGTGGCAATTTCCATTCGTGCAGAAGCGTCTTTCGTCGTCGTGATGATCGCTTCCGGCATTTTGCCGGTTTTGCTGATCGGTCGTGTCAAGAGCCAGTCCAGTATCTATAAATTCAGCTTGATTATCGGAATCGTCAGTGCAGCTCTCGTGTTGCTGTGTGATGTGATGTTGTACGATGTCGCTTTTAACACGCTGTTAAAATGTGTCTATGTCGTTGCAGCTTCACTGGTATCGGGTTTTGGCTCTGTCGGTTTTGTCTATCTTTGGGAGTGGCTGTTTCGTATCCCGTCCAGCGTGCGCATTATGGAAGTGTCCAATCTGAACCATCCATTGCTGAAGAAGATGATGCAACTGGCGCCGGGAACGTATCAACACGCTGTCAACGTCGGCAATATGGCCGAAGCGGCAGCCGAGGAAATTGGTGCGGAAAGCCTCGTGGCCAAAGCGGGCGGCTTGTTCCACGATGTTGGAAAGATGGAGCATGCCAGTTATTTTTCTGAAAATCAGGCGGCGGATAAGAACCCGCATGACAGCTTGAGCGCGCAAAAGAGCGTCGAAGTGTTGCAGGGTCATGTCGACAATGGTCTTGCTCTGGCGAAGAAACATAAGTTGCCGCGCCATATTCAAAATATGATTGCTACACACCATGGCACTTCGGTGATGGAGTATTTTTATTTCCAGGAAAAGGAAAAAAATCCGAGTGTGAAGAAAGACGATTTCCGCTACAGGGGGCCTAAACCGACCGGCAAGGAAGCGGCGATTGTGATGCTGGCCGATGGTTGTGAAGCGGCGGTAAAGAGCCTTGATAAGCCAAATGAGGAAAGCATCAGCGAGATGGTCGAAAAGATTTTTTCAACAAAGGAATGGGACGATCAGCTTTCCGAGAGCGACTTGACGTTTGCCGAACTCAGCAGGATTAAAAAAGTGTTTATTCGAACGCTGTGTGCGATGTATCACGAGCGTATTCAATATCCGCATCAGGACGATATGATCGAAGAGCTGCAGGAAGATTTGCTGGATGAGAAAGCAAAGAAGATCGCGCAGCAGGAAGAAGAAATTGATGTTGAACAGTTAGAGATTATGGAAGAAGAACATGAAGACACGCGTACTGATTAATAACGAAACGGATAATGAAATCACGGCAGCGCTTGAAAGCCGGATAGAAGCTTGTGCGCGATTGCTTTTGGAAGAATGTGAGGATTGTTACGAAGTTGGGTTAACCATCGTCAGTGAAGAGACGATAAGGGCGCTGAATCGGGAGTTTCGCGATAAAGATGAAGTGACGGACGTGCTTTCCTTTGCGTTGTATGATGAGATGGATGAGGAAGAAGCGTATATTTACCTCGGGGACAGCGTGCTCTGTTATGCGCGGGCGAGAAGTCAGGCGGATGATTATGGCCACAGTATTGAGCGCGAACTGGTCTACCTGTTTGCACACTCATTGTTGCATATGCTGGGCTACGATCATGAGACAGAAGAGGACAGGCAGCGTATGCGGCAAAAAGAAGAGGAAACGATGCAAAAATTGGCTTTAACGCGTGAAAAGCACCTCTAGAAATACGGTGATTTACCGGCTGATATGCATGTCACTGATGATATGTAAGCCAAACTGATTCGCTCACAGGAGCGCGATATAAAAGTGGAGGGAACATATGAAAATTATAATCAAGCCGCTCACGGCGGAGCTTGCAGCGGATTATTTCGACTTCCTCGACAACCGTGCATTTACCGACGATTCTCCGTGGGGCGGATGTTATTGCACCGGTTGGCAAATGACAAAGGAAGAAGAAAAGACTCAATTATTAGACCAAATGGAAGAAGGTTTTGCATACGGCGATGAAAACTTTATACGTGTACTTCGCGAAATCGTCCTGCGGCAAATCGCATCGAAAGCTTTACAGGGATATTTAGCATACGTTGACGGTTTGTCAATCGGTTGGTGCAACGCGAACGATAAAGCAAAGTTTCCCGCCGAATCTGCGAGTGGATTTCGGCTGTACGCTCCTGCCGAAAAGCGCGAAAAAGCGGTGGTTTGTTTCGAAATCGCCCCAGAGTATCGTGGGAAAGGCGTTGCTACCGCTTTGTTAAACAGAGTCGTGACCGATGCAAAAGCTGAAGGATATGTTGCCGTCGAAGCTTTTCCTCAAGTACATAATGAAAGGTTTGAATGGGATTATACCGGGCCTGTCCGCTTATATGAAAGAGTGGGATTTACCGCAATTACGAAGCAGGACGGCAGCGTTATTATGCGGAAAGAGTTGAAATAACATCGCACGGTATAATAGCAAAAGACCGGAGAGAGAAACAGTAGAAACAGCAGGGCAAAAAGTACTATTCATTAAACAGCAAAGTTTGGTGAATACTTGAATCGCGTGATTAGGAGTAAGAAATGAGTGAAAAAAAGACGTTTGAAGATAAGATGGAGCAGTTGGACAAAATGGTGATGCAATTAGAAAGCGGTGAGACGGGTCTGGAAGAATCTGTAAAAATTCTTGAAAAAGCGTCCAAACTGATTAAGTCGCTGGAAAAAGAGCTCGTCGATGTGGAACAGAAGATCAAAATACTGAACGTCGATACGGGCAATATAACGGATGTTGCCGATGGAGAACAGGTGTAGATGCAGGTTTACGAAAAGGAATTAAAGGTGCGTGCGGAAGAGGTCAATGCGATTTTAGATCGTTATGCGCCGGCGGGCGAATGTCCGGCAGTGTTGAAAGAGGCGATGGTCTACTCGCTTCAGGCGGGTGGTAAGCGGATTCGGCCGGTATTGCTGCTGGAAACGGCCAGGCTGTGTGGCGGCAGGCGCGAGACGGCCGAGGTGCTCGCTGCAGCACTCGAAATGATTCATACATATTCATTGATTCACGATGACCTGCCGGCGATGGACGATGATACGCTGCGGCGCGGCAGACCGACCAATCACGTCGTCTACGGCGAGGGGATGGCGGTTTTGGCCGGTGATGGCTTGCTCAGCTACGCGTTTGAATTGATGCTGGAGAGTATTCCGTATGGCACGGATGAAATAGTACCTTATTTAAGGGCGGTAAAACGGATTGCAGCGGCAGCCGGACATAATGGGATGATCGCAGGGCAGGCGATGGATTTGCTCAGCGAGGGAAAGGAGCCGGATGCAGAGGTGCTTCAGTATATCCACCGGCACAAGACCGGAGCGATTTTGTCGGCATCCGTCCTGGCGGCGGCGATTGCGGCGGGAGCCGATGAGCGGCAGTTGGATGCTCTTGAACGGTATGCAGCCGCGATTGGGTTGGCCTTTCAATTGGCGGACGATGTATTGGATATTCGCGGGGATAAAGGTAAGGTCGGCAAGACGATCGGCAAGGATCAGGCGGCGCAAAAGCTGACGTATCCACTCGTGTATGGGATGGATCAAACGCTTGCAAAGCTGCAGGAATTAAACGTCGAAGCGGCGGAAAGCCTTGCGTCGTTCGGAGCGGAAGCACGGTTCTTGATTGAAACGGCAGACTTTATCTGTAAGCGGGATTATTAGGGCGCTGGTATGACGCTATATATAAATGAACAAGTTGTTGCAAGGTGATAAAATCATTTGCAACATTTTTTTGATTCTTCTTGGATATTTCTTCGGGGTCGTAATCGAGTTTAGATGTTATTGGTTGGGTATTTGAAAGTAACTGGTTTTGGAAACAGGACTTTGACGCGTTGTGATAAGTGATAGGTTTGATGTTTGGCTTTTCTTGCTTGTTTATTCTTTGAATATTTCGCGCTTTTCCAGCAGCTGAAAAGCGCGGCAAAAAACCGCCGGCAGATGAAAAAGCAGGGGGATGTTGTTGCTTAAGCGGAATCAGTCCGTCGCTTCGCACGCCGCAGCCTTTAGCTGGGCTGCGACGCAAAGCTAAAATTGGCCGTGCGTGTATCGGCCG
>CALGIV010000077.1 GCA_937914785.1 uncultured Eubacteriaceae bacterium
TGCATTTATTAATAAGGGGCAGCCTTCACTGGGTATGCTGATATTTTTAAATATTCTTCTGGCGGGCAGTATGGGATTTGGCGGTATGACGTACGGGTTGGCGAAAGACTTGAACGATCCGCGTTTTGCCGGGATGTCCACGTCTGTGGCCAATGTCGCCGTATTTTTAGGCGCGGCGATCGTCCCTGTCGTTTTCGGTGGAATGATGGAAAAAAATCTCGTATTGCTTGGAACGGCAGGCGCCTATCAACGTTTGTTCACGTACTTCTTCGTCTTCTGCATCATCGCGTTATTTGCAAGCTGTTTTATACTGGAAACAAACTGCAGAAATCGATATGGCGCGTTAAAGAGCGGAGAATTTAAAAAGTCTAATTTAAAATTCAATTAAGCGAAAGGCCGTATTTTTATAATACGGCCTTTCTATATGAAGACAACAGGATGTCGGCTTCCGGGCAAAAAAAGAAAAGAGGTAATTTCTCCTATATGTCTGCAGAAAAGAATAAAGCATATCGTTACAGATGGCTGCCGTATGGTTTATTATTGCTCACGTATTTTTTTGTATTTTTCCATCGCGGGTCATTGGCTGCGGTAAAAACAAATCTGGAATCAGCATTTAACATTTCCTCCATGGAGTATTCCAATTTAGGCAGCGCCTATTTTTATACGTACGTTGTTATGCAGATTCCGAGCGGCATTTTAGCCGATACGTTGGGTGCGCGAAAAACGGTTACGTTTGGTTGTCTGACGATGGCGATTGGGAGTGTGCTGTTTGGACTTGCGTCAAGTTTTTCAATACTCTTTATCGCCCGAATGCTGGTCGGCCTGGGGGCTTCCGTCATCTTCCTGTCGATTATTAAAATACAGTCGACGTGGTTTAAAGAAAAAGATTTCGGCACGCTGACAGGGCTGACGACGGCGGTTGGCGGATTCGGTAACGCGATGGCGCAGGGGCCGCTGGCTGCACTGGTCGCAGTTTTGACCTGGCGGATGTCGTTTGTTGCAATCGGTGTCTTTACGCTTTTGCTTGCGGTCGTGTTATATATCTTTGTGCGCAACCGTCCGGAAGACAAGGGTTATGCGCCTGTAATCGTTTTGCCGGAGCAGCCTGCAGGCAAAACGAAAATAACTCACGTGATGGCCGAGATATTAAAATGTAAATATATTTGGCCTGTGATGGTTGTAGGATTTTTAATGATGGGGATGAGTACGATGATGGCAGCGTGGAACATTCCGGTGTTAAGTACGATGTATGATATGACTGCGACACAAGCGGGAACGTATTCATTTTTCGGCCCGCTGATCGCCGCGCTTTCGGGGTTTTTATTCGGCATTGTTTCAGACCGTATGAGATTGCGAAAGGCGTTGATTATAATGTGTGCGGCCGGAAGCGCACTGATGTGTGGACTGCTTGCCTTTGCTTACGGCGGAGTGCCGCCGTTGGGTGTGCGATTAGTTTTTAACTACATCCTGTCTTTCTTCCTCGGCTACGGCGGGCTTGTCTACGGGTTGGTCAAGGATGTGAACAATCCGCATTTTTCGGCAATGTCGACGTCGATGGTAAATGTCGCCTCATTTCTCGGCGCGGCCCTTGTGCCATTGTTTGGCGGCGGCCTTATTCAGAAATATCAACAAACAGCGGGTATGGTTATCGCTTTTCAGAATATTTATAAATTATATATGATTATCGCGGTTCTCGCCTGTCTTTTCAGTTTTTTCATTCTGGAGACAAATTGCGAGAACCGGTATATTGCAATGCGGGAAGGACATTATCAGAAGTCTGTTTTTAAAATAAGGTAGTTGTTTAAAGCAGTATTTTGTAAAGAGCAGAGACTGCCTTGATCATTAAGAAATGATTTGAAAGGCTGTAGAGGGCATCTTTTAAAAGATGCCCGGCAATGAAATAAATGCTAAAAGGAGAAGAAAAGCTGTGTTAAAAGTGCCGAAAGAGGTGAATCGTTATCGCTGGTTTATCTTTATATTGTTATTATTGACGTATTTTTTTGTATTTTTTCATCGCGTATCGACATCTGTGGTAAAGGGTGACCTGGAAGCGACGTTTTCACTGACGACGATGCAGTATACGCTGTTGAGCGGCGCTTATTTCTATACATATGCGATTATGCAGCTGCCTATCGGGATTCTGGTCGACACCATTGGCGCGCGCAAGATCACAACGTTGAGCTGCGCATTGATGGCCATCGGGTCCATTATGTTTTCCGTGGCAGGTAGTTTTGCGGTGTTATTTATCGCCCGGCTCCTCGTTGGGCTCGGGGCGGCGGGCATCTTTCTGCCGATATTAAAGATTGAAGTTGTCTGGTTTCGGGAAGAAGAGTTTGGCAAGCTTACGGGCCTGACGGGCGCAGCAGGCAACCTCGGCAGCGCCCTGGCGCAGGGGCCGCTGGCATTGCTTGTCGCGTGGCTTTCGTGGCGCACTTCTTTTCTGGTTATCGGTATTTTTACCGCGTGCCTGGCGGTGGCCATTTATGTCTTTGTGCGCAATCGGCCGGAAGAGAAGGGGTTTGCCCCCATCAACGATGTGCTGTCCAGTGTGCCTGAAAAGCCGCGCACCGGAAAGATGCTGGTTGATATTTTAAAAAACAAGTATATGTGGCCGATTATGATCGTGAACTTTCTCGTCGTCGGCGTGGGCTTTACGATTACGTCCTGGCTCGTGCCGTATTTTATGGATGTCTACGGCCTGACCGCTTCGCAGGCTGGCAGTATTACCTTTTTTTATCCGATTATGACGATGTTGATGAGTATGGCGATGGGGGCGTTGAGCGACAGACTGAAGCGGCGCAAGATCATCGTGCTGTGTATGATCGCCGGTGTGACGCTGATTACAGGCCTTTTCGCTTTGATTGGCGGTGGGAGGCCGCCGCTGACATTGGCTGCTGTGTTGACTGTTGCCCTCGGCGGGTGCGCAGGCAGCGGCTTGCAGTCGTATGGAATGGCGAAAGATTTGAACCGTCCGGCGTATTCCGGGATGTCGACGTCGGTGGCGAATACAGCGATATTTGCCGGCTCCTCTCTCGTTCCGCTATTCTTCGGTTCGCGAATCGGTAAAAATGTCGCTGCTTACGGCCACCAGATCGCTTATCAGCGTATGTTTGGTTTGTTTTCGCTTATCAGCTTTATCGCATTTATCATCTGCCTGTTCGTGATGGAGACCAATTGTACCAATCGTTATGAAGAAATTAAAAGTGGACTGTATAAAAAATCTTGTTTGAAAATAAAGTGAAGGGAATAATTTTTTCTGTGGCAGGCTTTTTTTAAAAATGTTTTTAAAATGTTGAGAAGATACGGTGTTTTCTCAAAGAGTATCTTTAATTGGGCTTATTTCTTTTTATTGAACATCGAATCGGTTTTTGATATAATAATCAAATCTGTAAAATGAGAAGTATAAGAGGGGTTTTGTATGTCTTACCCACAGGATAAAATTAGAAATTTCAGCATTATTGCCCATATAGACCATGGCAAGAGCACGCTGGCCGATCGGCTGATCGAGCATACGGGACTGATTGCCGAGCGGGATATGGTCAATCAAATTTTGGATAATATGGATTTGGAGCGTGAGCGCGGTATTACGATCAAGCTTCAGTCAGTGCGGTTGGCCTACGAGGCGGAAGACGGTGAGGAATATTGTTTAAACCTCATCGACACGCCGGGCCATGTCGATTTTACTTATGAAGTTTCGCGTTCATTGGCGGCCTGCGAAGGTGCTGCGCTTGTCGTGGATGCTTCTCAGGGCGTTGAAGCGCAGACGATGGCGAATGTTTATCTGGCTTTGGAAAACGATTTGGAAATCATTCCGGTCATCAACAAAATCGATCTGCCGAGCGCAGATACGGAACGCGTGTGCAAGGAAATCGAAGACCTGATCGGTATTGACACGCAGGAGTGTCCGAAAATCAGCGCAAAAGAAGGAAAAAATGTTCGGGACGTTCTGGAGGCGGTGGTAAAGCAAATCCCGCCGCCGTCCGGCGATGAAAATAAGCCGTTAAAGGCACTGATATTCGATTCTTATTACGACAGTTATCGCGGCGTTATCGTCTCAATGCGCGTTATAGATGGCCGCGTAAAAAAGGGCGACCGTATTCGGATGATGGCGACGGACAAGTGCTTTGAAGTCGATGAAGTCGGCGTCTTTACGACCGGGCTTACGCCGGTTGAAGAATTGAGTGCCGGCGAAGTAGGGTACCTGACGGCGAGCATTAAGAATATTGGGGATACGGCTGTC
>CALGIV010000078.1 GCA_937914785.1 uncultured Eubacteriaceae bacterium
CGCGATTCGTGAAGGCGGCAGGACGGTTGGCTCCGGTGTTGTGGCTGAGGTTGTTGAATAAAATTAAGTTAGCAAAGCGGTATCCTCCGGGATACTGCTTTTATTTTATTTGCGGTGTATTGTCTTGTCTTTTTAAACGTGCTATAATGAGTCATAATGCATAATGTCGTAGTAAGGTATAAAGGTGTAAGGTGAAAATATTAGTAGCAGGCAGTGCGAATATCGATGTGGTTGGTCTGAGTGATAAGCGCCTGATCGTTTATGGCAATAACAAAGGAAAAGTAATGATTAAAGACGGCGGCACTGCACGCAATATTGCGGCAAACAGCATTGAACTGGGGTTGCCGGTCAGCCTTCTTACTGCAGTTGGCGAAGATGAGATGGGCAGGAACCTGCTTGCCAATATGATAGAAATGGGTGCCAGCACGATCCCCAGCACACGCATTGCCGGCGCACAGACACCGATTAACATCAAGCTCATCGATAACGATAGAGCGTTGTATAACAATGTGTATTCAGAACCGCTCTCAAAGCTGTTGCGTGTGAACTATGTAAAAAAAGTTACGGCAGACAGATACGATATTTTATTGGCCGACACTTCCCTTGGTGAAGACGTGCTGCGGTATTTTACGAGTTTTGTCCAGATCAAGGAACGTATTCTGATCCCGGCTTTCGGCGAAGAGGTCGATGAGTTAACCGAGATGATGTGCAAGTTTAATACGTTGATTGTCGATGCGGACAGTGCGGAGTTGAGCACGAAAATGTTCGTTCGCGGCGTACAGGATGCGAAAGACTGTGCGCGCCACCTTTTGACACTGGGGTTCCGCAATGTGTTTATTCTGATGGATGAACGCGGTGTTGTTGCGGCTGACAGCATAAATGTTTTGCACGTTCCTTCATTTAAAGCACAGCATTATGGCAGTCAGGCGGCGTGGGACGGCTTTGCCGCGGGCATCGTTTATACGAGTGCAAATAATTTGCCGATTTTTCAAAAGGCACTCTTTGCGATGGCGGCTTATGCGCAGGCGGCGAGGTGTGAGTTCAGCAATGAAAAGTTCTCATTGGATACAGTCGGGAATATTTTATTGAATGGGGAAAAAAACGAGGAATTAACCGAAGAAGAATAGGATAATATACGAATAAGAGACGACAGGCGGAGGATCGGGTGAGCGGTTTTACGTTAATCATTATGGCTGTTGGGTTGGCTATGGACGCTTCGGCGGCAGCCATTACCAACGGGATGTGTAATAAAGACGCACCAATAAAGTATGGTTTTTTAATAGGGTTATATTTTGGCGGATTTCAGGCCGCTATGCCGCTGATCGGCTATTATGTCGCCAGCGGTTTTCGTGTAGTGGTCGCATTGTTTGACCATTGGATTGCGTTAATCATTTTATCGTTTTTGGGTTTGAAGATGATCTACGGCGCGGTAAAAAAGGAAGATCCTGTTCAGGCGGCCGTTACATTGACGAATAAGTCTTTGTTGTTGCAGGCGTTTGCGACGAGCATCGACGCACTCATTGTCGGCGTTGGGCTTGCTGTCATAGAAGTAAACATTGCCTTAGCCGTTACGGCGATTGGTGTTGTCACGTTTGTCCTCAGCATTGTCGCCTTTAAAATCGGTCAGGCTTTTGGCGGGAAGTTGGGCAAGAAGGCAGAAATACTGGGCGGCGCAATTCTGATTGTGATTGGATTGAAGATTTTCATTGAACATATATTTGTATAGTGAGGGATTCAAAATTGGAACAGTATTATCAACAAACGATTGAAAATGTTGCACGGAATTTACAGACGGATATCTCATCCGGCTTAAGCCAGGGCGAATCGGATGAACGCATTCGCAAGTATGGGGCGAATGAAATTGCCGCCAAGAAACCGAAGACGAAAATACAGGTGTTTTTATCGCAGTTGAAAGACCCGCTGATTTATATTTTGCTCGCGGCGGCGGCAATCTCGATTTTCTTAAAAGAGGCCGGCGATGCGATAATTATCCTGGCAGTCGTCGTTTTGAATGCCATTATCGGTATGTCGCAGGAATCCAAAGCGGAAAAGGCGCTGGAAGCGATTCAAAAAATGTCACAGCCGATGGCGCTTGTAAAACGCGATGGAAAAATCACACAGGTTGCAGCACGTGATATCACAGTCGGTGATGTTGTTGTCCTGGAGGCAGGGGGGTTGTACCTGCCGATTTGAAATTGACAGAAACTGTAAATTTAAAAATTGATGAGGCGGCCCTGACGGGTGAAAGTACGGCAGTGGATAAAGATGCCGGCACTGTTTTGGAAGGCAAGGTAGCGTTAGGGGACCGCATTAATATGGCTTACGCTTCGACGAATGTGACGTACGGCCGTGGAGAAGGCATTGTTGTGGCAACGGCGATGGAGACGGAAATGGGAAAAATTGCCGCGATGCTTTCCGGTGAAAAAGAAGGGATGACGCCGCTGCAAAAGCGTTTGGCTGATTTAGGCAAGTTGCTTGGCTTTGTGGCGATCGGCATTTGCGTTTTACTCTTTGTGGTGGCGATGTTACAAAAGCGTGATTTGACCGAAATGCTCCTGACGGCGATTTCGCTTGCCGTTGCGGCCGTGCCGGAAGGGTTACCGGCGACGGTGACCATTGTGCTGGCATTGGGCGTGCAGCGGATGGCGAAGGTCAATACGATCGTACGCAAACTGCCTGCCGTCGAGACGCTTGGCGCGGTCAGCGTCGTGTGTTCTGATAAGACGGGGACGCTGACGCAAAATAAGATGACAGTGACGAAAATATATGTTTTCGACGAATTGCGGGAAGTCGAGGCCTTGGACCAACAAAAGGATGCGCTGTTCCTCGAAGGCTTCGTCTTGTGTAACGATGCCGTGCTGGAAGGCGACAAACGGCTTGGAGATCCGACAGAGCTCGCTTTGCTGGATATGGGGCTTAAATTTGGGCTCGATCGCTCAAGCCTTCAAGCGGAGATGCCGCGTATCAATGAGCAGGCGTTTGATTCCGAGCGTAAGCTGATGACGACTGTCCATCAGCGCGCAGATAAAGAAGTCATCGCCTATACAAAAGGCGCCGTAGATGTTATGCTTGCCGGTCGCTGTATCAATATTTACGATCAGGGGCAGGTGCGACCGATTACGGAGGCGGATAAAGCGCGTATCCGCGCCGCTTCAGATGCGATGGCGGATACGGCGTTGCGCGTATTGGCGTTGGCGTATGAAGAAAATGATGACAGTGCCGATGAAGAAGGCATTACTTTTATCGGCCTTGTCGGTATGATTGATCCGCCGCGTGAAGAGGCGAAGACCTCTGTTGAAGCCTTTAAGCGGGCATCGATTAAAACGGTAATGATTACCGGAGACCATAAGAATACCGCGTTTGCCATCGCGAAAGAACTTGGTATTGCCGAGCGTATGGAACAGTGTATTACCGGGCAGGAAATTGATCAGATGAGTCAGGAGGAGTTGAACGAGCATGCGCAGGACTTATGTGTATTTGCGCGCGTTTCGCCGGAGAACAAGGTGGCGATTGTCAAGGCCTATCAATCGAATGGCCAGATCGTCTCGATGACAGGAGATGGTGTAAACGACGCGCCGTCGTTGAAGGCAGCCGATATTGGTGTTGCGATGGGCATTACGGGAACGGAAGTGTCTAAAGGTGCGGCCGATATGGTATTGGCAGACGATAACTTTTCGACGATTGAAAAAGCGGTGGAAGAAGGGCGGACAATTTATAATAATATCCGCAAATCCGTGGTCTTTCTGCTATCATCAAATTGGGGCGAAATCGTCTCGATGTTCGTGGCGATTGTTCTCGGTTTGGCAGCGCCGCTGCGCGCCGTGCATATCTTGTGGGTGAATCTGATTACGGATACGTTGCCGGGGCTGGCTTTAGGAGTCGATGCGAAGGAACGGGATGTTATGGGGGCGCCGCCGCGGGATTCAAATGAGAGCCTGTTTGCGGGTGGCAAGATGAAGATTATCGGCATCAACGGCCTGATTATCGGGCTGGCAACGCTCGGCGCATTTTTGTACGTGCCCGTATCGGCGTTGCTCAGAAGCGGGACGGCGATTTCGCTTACTGCGATCAATACAGCGCTGGCTTCCGAACTGGTGCGCGCTCAAACGTATGCGTTTGTGACATTGGCGCTTTCTCAATTGTTCTATGCCGTTGGGATGCGCAGCTTTGAAACCCCGGTCTTTAAAATGAATCATAAATCGAATCGTTTGATGATTCTGGCCTTTGTACTGGGAATCGGTCTGCAAGTGTGCGTGACGACGATTCCGGCTTTGAATACGTTGTTCTCGACGACAAGTCTGGGCTTGCTGGAATGGATTGGGTTGCTCCTTGTATCCACTATCCCACTTTGGTTCAATGAGTTGATTTTCAAAACAAAGGAAAGGCATCGACATCAATAACACGATGAAAATGGATTATGGAGAAATTGAGCGACTGCGTGATTTAGCGGGTATGCTGCCACATATCCGCGCGCATTGCGACGCCGTTGCCAATAAAGCTGTGGAATTGGCGCGGCGGTTGAATGCACACGGATATAAATTGGATATTGATCTGATCGATTGTGGTGCGCGGTTGCACGATATTATGCGTTTGGAGGCCAATCACGCCCGGGCCGGTGCCGACTTTCTGCGGTCGCAGGGTCATTATGCCGTGGCGGAAGTCGTCGAGAGGCATATGCGTTTGCCGAAGGATGAATCCAGTCCGTTAGATGAATGTGCGCTCGTTTTTTTCGTCGATAAAATTATGCGGGAAGACGAACTGGTCGATGTGCACACGCGTTACGAGCATGCGCTGAATATGTATGCTGCCGATACGCCGGGCGGGCAGTCGGTAAGGCGCAACATGAACACAGCGCTCTGTATTCAGAGGAAGATTGAAGAAGTGTTGAACTGTGAATTTGAATAATTAATCCCCGATGATTTTGATATAGTATGTGCGCGTTCGCGGGCCGTCGTATTCTGCAAAGAAGATACCCTGCCAGGTGCCGAGTATCGGTTTTCTTTCTTCGATAATCAGGCTGACGCTGCTGCCTGTGACGAGCGCTTTTAAATGCGCTGCACTGTTGCCTTCCATATGACGGAAGGCTTTATTATCATAGAAAACTTCTCGCAGGGCGAAAAGCAAGTCGTAGACGACATCGGCATCCGCATTTTCATTGATTGTAATACCGGCAGTCGTATGCGGGCAATAAACTATTGCGATCCCGCTGGTAACAGTGCTTTGCAGAATAGCGTTTTTTACGCTGGCGGTAATGTCCGTATAGCTTTCGCGGCCTGTTTTCAAGGTTTGTTTTATCAGCATAGTATATCCCTCCTGGCAGAGATAAGTATAGCGTAATAATGAAAATAATGCCTGAATTCATTTAGTAAGTATATTTCCCGGCAATGTCACATAGTTATTAATTGAGACATTCAAACGGGAGAATGATATGAAAGACTATATTATGCAGCGTGTATTAGGGGAAGCTGAATATATTTTGGAAACCGGCGCGACGGTTCGTCAAACGGCGAAAAAATTTATGATCAGCAAGAGTACGGTACATAAGGATATGACAGAGCGTCTGGTGACGATGAACAAACAAATGGCCAGCGATGTAGGCAAAGTTTTGGAGAAGAACAAATCGGAGCGTCATATACGCGGCGGTATGGCGACGCGCCAGAAGTATAGTTCGAATAAACGTCGTTAGCAGCAGATATTTCGGGAGAGCTTATAATGAGGAGTCATTATAAGTTCTTCTTTTGTTTTATAAAGAGATATGATACAATAAATTACACTTTTATTTTTGGATTTTTGAGAATCTTGAACAGAAAAAGATATATTTATTACGAAGTAACAAATCTTTTGACAAAATATTGCAAAATGTGCAAAAAGCCTGTTATATGATTGAGGTGGACGATGAAGACGACATTAAAAGTTCAATTGATTGCGTACACGCCGGAGCCGGAGAAGGTAGTTTCAGCCGCGGCAAAGCTTTGTTATTCGAATGCCGGCGCGGTCGGTATTATGGAAAATTTGGATGTGGACAAGCAGGATAAGTTTTTGGCAATGCTTGTCGATATGGGCCATATGTCGCCAGTCGAGCATGTAAGTTTTACTTTTGCCGTTGAGGGTGTCAGCAGAGCGTTGACCCATCAACTGGTGCGGCATCGCATCGCCAGTTACTCCCAAAAATCGCAGCGTTATGTGCGTGAAGGTCAATTTGATTATGTCGTTCCCGATGCAATTGAACGAGATGAAGCGGCGCGGGCACAGTTTATCAATGCGATGCAAGAAGCGCAAGAAGCTTACGATGCGATTGCAGAGGCGTTAAAAGAGCAATATTTAAAGGAGGGGATGAGTGCACGTACTGCAGAGAAGACCGCTATTGAAGATGCACGGTACGTATTGCCGAATGCCTGTGAGAGTAAAATCGTCTTTACGATGAATGCGCGTGAACTGATCCATTTCAGTCGGCTGCGCGGCTGTAACAGAGCACAGTGGGAAATCAGGCAGCTGTGTGAAAAAGTCACCTTAGAGCTGAAAAATGTTGCGCCGACGCTATTCAAACTCGCTGGTCCGTCCTGTCTTTTGGGACCTTGTCCGGAAGGCAAGCTGAGTTGTGGACAAGCAGCGCAGATGCGAAAGAGATATGGAGTGGGTTAAGGACGATGGATTTTATTTATTTAGAGGGCAGGCACGCCGTACTCGAAGCGATCAGATCGGAGATGAATATCAATTACATTATGCTTGCCGAAGGGTTTCATCTGCCGGAAATTGTAAAGCTGGCGCAAGAGCGCAATATTCGTATCAAGAAAGTCAGCCGCGTAAAAATGGATCACAGCTCAAAGACTGGCAGACATCAGGGCACCATCGCAGTGATTTCGGAATTCAAGTACATAGATAGTGAGCAAATGATCGTATCTGCAAGAAATAAAGGACGGCATCCATTTCTCATATTGACAGATAAGGTGACCGATCCTCATAATTTAGGTGCGATTATCCGCAGCGCCGAATGCTTCGGGGCAGACGGCGTGATTATTCCACGGCACCGTTCCGCGGCGATCAACGAGACCGTATTTCGCGCTTCTGCAGGCTCTGTAGCGCATATGCCAATCGCACAGGCGACTAATTTAGTCAATGAAATTGAAAAACTGAAAAAAGCGGGGTTGTGGGTCGTTTGTGCCGATGTGGACGGCGAAGATGTAGCGCGGGTAGACTTGAATATGCCGGTGGCGCTTATCGTAGGTTCTGAAGGTGCCGGTGTAAGTCGACTTGTAAAAGAAAAATGTGATTTTGTCGTACGTATACCGGTTGTAGGCAGACTGGATTCGTTGAATGTATCGGTTGCAGCAGGTATTTTGATGTATTTGATCGGCAGGGTAAATGCGCGGTAGATGGAAATTTTAATCATCGATGCCTACAACGTCATCAACCACTGGCCAAAGACGGCTGAGATCGCAAAAGAAGATATGGCCAACGCACGTGATATTTTAAATGAAGCGGTATTAAATTACGCAAGCTACAAAGGGATTCATACAATTGTCGTCTACGATGCATACCAAACAGAGACAGTAAAGCCAATCGTTGAAGAAAATGCCCGTATGCAAATCGTTTACACGAAAAAAAACCAGACTGCAGATGCTTACATAGAAGCATTGGTGCATCGTTACGCGAAGCGTGAAGACGTCTGTGTCGTCACGTCTGATTGGACGTTACAAAAAATGGTTTTAAGTGGCGGTTTGATTCGAAAACCAGTTTCAGAACTGATTTTAGAGATGACCGCAGCAGAACAAAAAATGCGACTGGACTATGAAAAGGACAATCATAAAAAACAGGCTGGGGAAAAAGAGCATAAAAATCAGTTGTTGAGGTTACAACTGGAAAAAATCGATAAAAACAAAAGAGGATAGGTTGCAATGGATTATTATAAACATTATTCCGATGAGGAATTGGTAGCTTTGTATAAAAATGGTATAAAGCCTGTAGAGAACGTATTGATCAATCGCTATTCGAAAAATATTTACAACAAGGCAAAAGGTTATTTTATGCAAGGGCTTGAATTTGAGGACTTGTACCAGGAGGCGCTAAAGTCTTTTAGAGAACAGGAGTCTGTGCCGTTTTGTGTCTTTGCCTCAATTTGCATTAACAGGCAACTGATTTCCGTGATCAAGAAGGCGCAGGCATTTAAACATAAGCCATTAAACGAATCGATGAGCTTGGATGCGGATGTCGTCAGGGATGGTGAGACGGTGCGCCTGATCGATATGATTTCGATGCCAAAAGAACACGAACCGGAGAATTATGTGATAAATAATGAAACTGTACGTGATTTTATGTCGACGGCACACAACGTATTGTCGAGTTTTGAATACTGGGTGTTTGTTGAATTTATGCAATCAAAATCGTATGCTGAAATTGCATTTGTGATGCAATGCACGAATAAAGCGGTAGATAATGCCCTGCAACGCATTAAAAGGAAATTGATCGTTATTTACAGTAACTTTGCAAACGTTTAGCAAAGAGATTGATAATTTTATAACCAATTTCCATAAATTGTTATAAAATTAACTTACTATGGACTAAATAATCATTTCTTTTTCGTTTATTTATGATAGAATATAATTGTTTAAACTTAATGTTTAACTGGATACATTAAATATTTTAGGAGGTGCTAAAACAAATGGATCCGATACATGTAAGTGTAGAAAAGGTAAGAGAGGTAACTTTAGGCGGTCTGAAGTTACTCGGCATTGAAGGCGAAATGGCGGAAAAAGCTGCCGATACGCTGACGACTGCGGATGCTCGTGGTATTGATACTCATGGGATCGCTCGCTTGAGATTCTATGACAGAGCTATTGAACGCGGCGAAGTAAACTTAAAGCCGAATATCAGGATCTTAAAAGAAACGCCTGTTTCGGCGTATTTTGACTGTGACGGCGGCATTGGCGTTGCTACTGCTGATATCGTTATGGACAAGGCGATTGAGTTGTCTAAAAAGAACGGCATTGGCCTTGCAGT
>CALGIV010000079.1 GCA_937914785.1 uncultured Eubacteriaceae bacterium
TTATAACTTCACCCACATCGGCATAACCTTCGTCTGGATTATCATCTATATTTTTAGCCGCAAGTTCATTTTTCGACCGGTTTGTCAATGCCGGACCGACGATTGCCGGAATACGCTCACGATATAAAATCTCGATAATCTGATCGCCCTCGGTGCAGTGATCCAATGTGATGTCGATATCGAATTCCTTCGCGATGCGAATCGCCGTTAAAATATCATCCGCCCTGTGCGCATGCACTTTAAGCGGAATTTCTTTATTGATTACGGGCTGAAGCGCCTCCATCTTCATTTTCGTCGCCGTCGAAAGGTTTGTCTTTGTACGCAGCTTTGAATAGCCTTTGGCTTCTATGAGCGTTTCTCGCAGCAGTGCGGCGATGGCCATTCTCGTAGCCGGCGCCTTATTTTGCTTCTTATACACGCGTTTCGGATTTTCGCCCAGTGCCGCCTTGATAGCCACAGGATTTTTAACCACCATATCATCCACACACCTGCCGTGCGTTTTTAACAAGACAAACGATCCGCCCAGCACATTCGCGCTTCCGGGTCCGCTGGCAACCATCGTCACCCCGCCGGCCAATGCATCGGCAAAGGCTATATCCATCGGGTTAATCGCATCAATTGCGCGCAAGTGCGGCGTAATCGGCTCTGTGCTCTCATTCAAATCATCTCCTGCCTGCCCGATGGCTTCCTCTTCCATACCGAGGTGGGTATGCGCATCGATAAGCCCCGGGAGCAGATAGCCGCCGCCAAGATCCACTTGCTGCGTACCGTCCGGCGCCAGAATGTCTTTTCCGATCGCTTTTACCTTCCCTTTTACAACAAAAACCTTACCGTCTTTGATGATCTCTCCCGTCGACGTAAAAACATTACAGTTGCGAAATAACTTGACCATACTGCCCTCAAATCACATTTCATAGATTTTTATGACTTATAATGCGCACTTATTATAAATTTATAAAATTATATCATACCAAAACACATAAATCAATATTTCAGTCATTCAGTAATTTCCAAGGCTTAAGTTCATCAAATCCGAGAGAATAAAAAATATTTGATTTGTTAAAATAATAACAAGTCAAAACGTACCCATTGAGATACTTGTATTTCCATAATTTTTATGCTATTGTAAAAGTGATTGTTATTATTGTTTGATCATTTATTGATGATCACTGCCTAGCTTAATACTACATAACAATTAACAAAGGAGTGATACAGCTATGTACAAAATCACGTTTAAAAAGCGGCTGAACGAGCAGGTTGTCCAAATGGAGATCCTGGCACCGTTGGTCGCAAAAAAGGCGCAGCCGGGGCAGTTCATTATTCTTCGCGTAAACGAAGAAGGCGAGCGCATCCCGTTGACGATCGCCGGCTATGACAGAGAAAAGGGAACCGTACAGGTTATTTTTCAAATCGTTGGAAAAACAACGTTATCGTTGTCACAAAAAGAGGAAGGCGAATTTATCAGCGATTTTGCCGGCCCGCTTGGTAAACCTTCGGAAATCGAAGGGGTTCAAAAAGCCATTGTCGTCGGCGGTGGCCTGGGTACGGCGATTGCCTACCCTTATGCGAAAGCGCTGCATGATAACGGCGCTGAAGTCGATATGATTGCCGGCTTTAAAACAAAAGACCTCGTCATTTTAGAAGATGAGATGAAGCGTGCCTGTACACGGCTGCATATTATGACGGATGACGGCAGTTATGGCGGCAGCGGTATGGTTACCGTACGTTTAAAAGAATTGCTGGAAGAAGATAAAGAAAAGAACTCTTACGACCTTGTCGTTGCGATCGGCCCGCTGATTATGATGAAGTTCTGTGCGCTGACGACAAAAGAATACGGCGTGAAAACTGTCGTGAGCCTGAACCCGATTATGATCGACGGTACCGGCATGTGCGGCGGTTGCCGCGTAACGGTCGGCGGCGAGACAAAGTTTGCCTGTGTCGACGGTCCGGAATTCGACGCGCACCAGGTCGATTTCGACGAAGCGATCCGACGAAGCGCATTTTATAAAGAACAGGAAACGAAAGCTTATGAAGCACATAAATGCAGACTGGAGGAGATGCGCTAATGGCGAATATGTCTAAGACCAAATTACCGATACCGGAACAGGACCCGCTGGTTCGCAACAGCAACTTTGACGAAGTCGCCCTCGGCTATACGGAAGAGATGGCCGTCGAAGAAGCTGAGCGCTGCCTGAACTGCAAGAACAAGCCTTGCGAAGCCGGCTGTCCGGTCAATGTAAAAATTCCGGAGTTCATCACTCTGATTAAAGAAAATGACTTTGAAGGCGCTTATAAGAAGATTAAGGAAACCAATTCTCTGCCCGCCGTCTGCGGACGCGTTTGCCCGCAGGAGACGCAATGCGAAGCGCTTTGCGTGCGCACAAAGAACGGTGAAAGCGTCGGCATCGGCCGGCTCGAGCGCTTTGCAGCAGACTGGTATATGAAAAATGTCGATGAAAAGGCGGAAAAACCGACGCCGAACGGGCATAAGGTCGCCGTCATCGGTTCCGGCCCGGCCGGCCTGACTTGTGCGGGCGATTTGGTGCAACTGGGCTACGACGTGACGATTTTCGAAGCATTCCACAAAAGCGGCGGCGTACTCGTATATGGCATTCCGGAGTTCCGATTGCCCAAAGCAATCGTGCAGGCGGAAATCGACAAGCTGCTGGAACTCGGCGTCAAACTTGAAACGAACGTGCTCGGCGGTAAGGTCATTACCGTCGATGAACTGTTTGAACAGGGATACGAAGCAATTTTCCTCGGCACAGGCGCAGGCCTGCCGATGTTTATGAACATTCCCGGCGAAAACTATAATGGTGTCTATTCAGCCAATGAGTTTTTAACGCGCATCAATTTGATGAAAGCGTACCGCGGCGACTACGATACGCCGATCGGCGTTTTCAAAAATGTCGCCGTCGTCGGCGGCGGCAATGTCGCGATGGACTCTGCCCGCTGCGCGAAGCGCCTCGGCGCGGAAAACGTCTATATCGTCTACCGTCGAAGCGAAGTTGAGATGCCGGCAAGGCTTGAAGAAGTACATCACGCCAAAGAAGAGGGTATCATCTTTAAAATCCTGTGTAATCCTGTTGAAATCCTGGCCGATGACCGTGGCTATGTCGATGGTATCCGCTGTATTGAAATGGAATTGGGTGAGCCGGATGACTCCGGCAGAAGGCGCCCTGTCCCAAAGGAAGGCAGCGAGTTTGAGCTCGAGGTCGATTGTGTCGTGATGGCGATCGGTACATCGCCAAATCCGATTATGAAAGACAACACACCGGGTCTTGAAGTCAATCGCAGGGGTTGTATCGTTGCAGATGAGAGCACCGGCCAGACGTCACTTGAGGGCGTGTATGCAGGTGGAGATGCCGTGACCGGCGCCGCGACTGTCATCCTGGCAATGGGCGCAGGCAAAGATGCCGCAAAAGCAATGGATGAATATATTCGGTCTAAAAAATAAATAACTGTAAATAAAGAGTTGTTATAAAGGCGATAAAACCTGCCTGTAAATAATGGCTCTTTTTTTATTGTCCAGATGTTCAGGCGCCCTGTTGTTTCATCGTTTGACTTTATGCTTTTTGCTGCAAAAAAGCACAAAAAATTCGGTGAATAAGCAATGAAAGAAAGACAGGTTTTGGATTGATAACAGGAGAGTTATCACAATGATATTGGAGTTTTGTATTTAAAACCAATCTACTATGCCAGAGATAGATAGATCATCGTTTCTTTTTCTATGCTTTGTGTTTCCAATTCTCTTGCGCCTTTCCTGCAGGTGAAAAGTACGAAGAAAACAGAGAATAAACAGTACAGAAAAACCGAACATTAAACTGACAACATAACACCTACCATAATGACCTCCCAACCAACTACTTTCAAATACTCAGCAATAACATCTAAACTTGATTACATAAGGAGATGACTCCAAAAGATATAGCGTTACAAAATAAAAAAGACCTTCTTTTCAGAAAGTCTTTTAAGCAATCTTGTTGATTAACGTTTGGAGAACTGCGGTGCTCTTCTGGCTTTTTTAAGCCCATACTTCTTACGCTCGATCATTCTGGAGTCGCGCGTTAAGTAACCGGCTTTCTTTAACTCCGCCTTCAACGTCTCGTCCGCCAACACCAGCGCACGCGAAATGCCATGACGAATCGCACCGGCCTGACCGGTAAATCCGCCGCCTTTTACGCTAACGATCACATCAAACTTATTTTGCGTATCCGTCAGGCTGAGAGGCTGCCTTGCAACAACTTTCAACGTTTCCATACCAAAGTAGTCGTCGATATCTCTTTTATTGATTCTAAAACCACCATTGCCCGGCCGCAGAATTACTTTTGCAACGGATGTCTTTCTGCGGCCTGTAGCCATATATTGTTCCATATTCTACCTCTCCTTTCTTAAGCCTTTATTTCCAGTTTTTCAGGCTTCTGCGCCTGATGTGGGTGCTCGCTGCCGGCATATACTTTCAACTTGCGATACATCTGCCTGCCGAGCGTATTCTTCGGCAACATCCCGCGAACTGCTTTTTCTACAACGAAAGCGGGCTTTTTCTCCATCAGGTGACGATACTTCGTCGCCTTCAATCCACCCGGATACCCGGAATGTCTGTAATAAATCTTTTGATCCAGCTTTTTGCCGGTCAACACTACTTTATCTGCATTTATGATGATTACAAAATCGCCGGTATCGACATGAGGCGTGTAGCAGGGCTTATGCTTTCCACGCAGGATGGTTGCGACCTGCGTAGCCATACGGCCAAGCGTCAGGCCTTCCGCGTCTACCACGTACCATTTTCTTTCGATCTCAGCCGGTTTTGCAACTGCTGTCGATTTCGTCAACATGGATCTTATCCTCCGAAATAATTGGTATTTATGACATTCCCGGGGCATTGGGAATATATAATGCTAAATGTTATTTTATAATTTTAAACTTATGTTGTCAATCTTTTTCTTTTAAAATTGCGTCATCGTAGACGACTTCTTTCAAATACAGCCCTTGTGGCGGCAACGTCGCACCGGCTAAGGTTCTGTCTTTGCGCGCAATAATGCTTTTCACCACTTCGGGCTCAATCTTTCCATTACCGACATAAAGAAGCGTACCGGCAATAATGCGCACCATATTGTATAAAAAGCCGTTGCCGCACACCGTAATCTCAATCAAGTCCTCTTTTTTTTCGACCTGAAGCGTATACAGCTGCCGCACCGTCGTCTTGCTCTGTGAGCCCGTGGCCATAAAAGCCACAAAATCATGCTCACCGATAAAATGTCTGGCCGCGCGGCGCATTTTCTCGATATCCAACAACATCGGATAAAAATAGACGTATTTTCGCTGCAGCGCCGATGGCAACGGCCTGTTAAGAATCTTGTAAACATACGTCTTCTCTCTGGCAGAAAAACGACTTGAAAATGTCTCTGCGCGCTCATATGCCGCCGTTACGACAATATCCTCAGGTAATACCGAGTTCAGCGCGTACGGCATTCTGCGCGTCGGAATCGTACATTGAGTAAAGAAGTTTGCACTCTGTGCACAGGCGTGCACACCCGCATCCGTCCGCCCGGCCGCCGTCAGCCTGATCGCTTCGCCCGTCAGGCGAAAGAGCGCTTCTTCAAGACACTGCTGCACAGTAGTGCCGTTCTGCTGCCGCTGCCACCCACAGTAAGCACTGCCGTCATATTCTACAATGATCTGAACATTCCGCACATCTGCATCCTCACCGTATCGGAATTTTTAACAGCGGTAAAAAACGGCTGGCAATAATTAAGACTGCCATCGCCAACGTCAGTAAATACGCCTTTTTATCCGCCGGCGAATAGTGCAATTCCTTTAAGCGCGTGCGGTTATTCCCACCGCGATAACATCGCGCATCCATCGCCATCGCCAACTCATCCGCTCGTTTAAACGAACTGATAAACAACGGAACGAGAATCGGCACAACATTCCTGGCCTTTTCAAAAATACCGCCCGTTTCAAAATCCGCTCCACGTGCCTTTTGTGCTTTCATAATTTTATCGGCTTCTTCCATCAGCGTCGGGATAAAGCGCAGCGCGATCGTCATCATCATCGACAACTCGTGTGCATAACCGCGCAAGCCCGGCACGCGCCGCATACAATATTCCATTCCGTCGGTTAAAGCGATCGGCGTCGTCGTCAATGTCATAATAGACGCACCGATAATCAGCATCAACAAGCGCAGCGCCATAAACAGCGCGTTGATCAACCCTGCATCCGTGAGGTTCAGCGGCCCAAATGTAAACAGCTTCTTACCCGGCAGGCAAAAAAGCACTGCGCAGGCAAGAACGAACATAAAAAAGACCCATCTGCCGCTCTTAAAAGGCTTTTTCTTTTTAATCAGGCCGATCAAGTAGACTGCCGCAACGAAAAAGGCCACCGCGACAATTAAACTTAAAACGGATGCCGTCCAAGGCCCTATAACGAGCAACGTGTTGCCCGGCGTTACAAAAACATTTAAAATAACCGTGATCGCAACGATAATCATAATCGTCCGCAGGCTTCTTAAGACTGCGCGCAGCGGAATCTTCGACAGCGCGATTACCGCCGCTAAAAAGGCGGCTGCCACCGCATAACCGACGATGTTATTGGCGAAAAACAGGATGATAATATAGCCGAACGTATAGATGATTTTCGTACGCGGATCCAGTCGGTGAATGACGGAATCGACAGGATAATATTGCCCGATCGTCACATCTTTAAACATCGCGACCCCTCCTTTGGAGGACCTTTTCGACTTCTTCAACTGCCTTTTCCACACTGAAAATATCAGTGTCAACATCAAAGCCTTTTTCCTTCAGCGCCTGCATCAAATAAGTAATTTCCGGCGCGCGCAGGCCAATTTCGTGCAGCCTTTCCGTCTGGGCAAAGATTCTCTGCGGCACATCATCCATCACCTTTTGCGCATTGCACATCACGATGATACGGTCTGCCATCGCCGCCACATCTTCCATATTATGAGAGACGAGCACGACGGACATCTCTCCATCTCTATGCATCTGCTTAATGCCGCGCAGAATCGCACTGCGTCCCATCGGATCCAACCCCGAAGTCGGCTCGTCCAACACGAGCACTTCCGGCTTCATCGCCAACACGCCGGCGATCGCCACGCGACGCATCTGCCCACCGGAAATATCAAAGGGTGAGCGGTCTTTATACTTTTCAAAATCGAGCTCTGTCAGCGCCATCGCATAGCGTACCCGCGCGTCGATTTCCTCTTCATCAAGCCCCATGTTCTTTGGGCCGTACGCGATATCTTTGTAAATCGTCTCTTCAAACAACTGATGCTCCGCATATTGAAACACCAAGCCGACACGCTGGCGAATATGCACCATTCTTACGTCTTTATCTGCGATATCGACACCGTCGATCAATACCGTACCACTGGTCGGCAGCAGCAGGCCGTTTAAATGCTGAATCAAGGTCGATTTGCCACTACCTGTGTGACCAATAATACCGATAAACTCATTCTTCCCGATGGATAAATGAATATCTTTTAATGCCGTAAATTCGAAGGGCGATCCTTCAGCATAAATGTGGCTGACGTTTACTAATTGTACTGACATATCGCCTCCACCATCTCTTCCGTCGTAAGGATATCGCACGGCATTTGAAAGCCTTGTTTATTCAATAAATAAGATAATTCCGTCACTTTCGGCACGTCCAGGCGCAGCTCACGCATCTTTTCTACCTGGCAAAATATCTCCCGCGGCTTGCCTTCCATCGCAATCTGCCCCTTCTGAAGAACGATGACCCGGTCGGCATCGACGATTTCATCCATAAAATGCGTAATATAAACAACCGTCGTCTTATTCTGACGGTTCAATTGTTTAACACAGGATAGCACTTCATCGCGCCCGATCGGATCCAGCATCGCCGTCGCTTCATCAAAAATAATGCATTTCGGCTGCATGGCGAGAATGCCTGCAATCGCGATGCGTTGTTTTTGCCCACCGGAAAGCTGGTGCGGCTTGCGGTCTTTATAATCCCCCATACGCACGATATCAAGCGCCTTATCGATGCGCATACGAATTTCATCCGGCGCAACGCCTAAATTCTCCGGTCCGAACGCCACATCTTCCTCGACGACGGTCGCCACAATCTGATTATCCGGATTCTGAAACACGATACCGGCACTCTGGCGAATATCCCAGATTTTCTCCTCATCTTTCGTATTCATACCGTATACGAAAATATCGCCGCTGGTCGGTTTCATAATACCGTTCATCATTTTCGCCAGCGTACTCTTTCCTGAACCATTATGCCCAATAATTGCTAAAAACTCCCCTTCGTAAACATCAAAGGAAGTTTTATATATCGCCGTTAAGCGCTCTTCTTCATTTGTCACATATTCGTATACGATATCGCATACTTCAATTGCCTTTTGCATTGCTGTACTCCTGAATGAAGAAAAGAGGGAGTGCCTACTCCCTTTCTTTTCCAAACTCTATCTTGTCTTTTTCCGTAAGCCTTAAAATAGCCATTTCGGCGCCGTCTCCCGGCCTCGGGCCAAGCTTGAAAATCTGCACATAACCGCCTTGACGGTCTTTGTATACAGGCGCAATATCGTTAAACAAACTGATTACAACCGATCTGTCCGTAATATAGCCAAGCGCCTGTCGCTTTGTATGCAGCGTATTTTTCTTGCCGAGTGTAATCATTTTTTCTGTGATTCTGCCCGTTTCCTTCGCGCGGTCCAGCGTCGTCTTGATCTCCCCATATCTGAGGACATCCGTTACCTGGCCTCTCAGCATCGCTCTGCGCTGATTGGAAGGGCGCCCTAACTTCTTATATCCTGCCACTATGATCCCTCCTGTTTATTCGTCGCTTTGTTTTAACTTCAGACCGATCTCGGCGAGTTTCTTAATAATTTCATTGAGTGATTTCTTGCCGAGGTTGCGAACCTTCATCATCTCTTCTTCGGTCTTTTGCGTCAATTCTTCTACCGTATTGATGTTTGCACGTTTTAAGCAGTTGTTGCTGCGCACGGACAATTCCAATTCCTCAATCGACATTTCAAGCATTTTTTCTTTTTTATTCTCTTCTTTTTCGATGAGAATCTCAATATCGTTTAGCTGACTGTCCAGATTAATAAACATCTTCAAATGGTCGTTTAACACCTTCGCTGCCAATGAAATGGCGGCTTTGGGCGAAATCGTCCCGTTCGTCCAGATTTTTATGTTCAGCTTATCCAAGTCGGAAATATTGCCAACGCGTGTCTTTTCGGCTGTAAAATTCACTTTTTTAACAGGTGTGAAAATAGAATCCACCGGCAAAGTCCCGATCGGGTCTTTGGCATCCTTGTTCTTATCAGCCGGTGAATACCCTCTGCCTTTGGCAATGGTCAATTCCATATTCAATTCACCATCTTCCGACAGAGAAGCGATATGCAAATCTTTATTCACGATTTCAATATCGGAACTTATTTCAATGTCGGATGCTTTGATTTCACACTCACCGTTGGCACGAATATACGCCGTCGCGACATCCCCTTCACCCAAAAACTTGATCGCCAGCTTTTTCAAGTTTAAAATTAACTGAACAACATCTTCCTTAACGCCCTGGATAACGGAAAACTCATGTAGCACACCGTCTATTTTTACCTTTGTCACCGCTGCGCCGGGAAGCGAGGAAAGCATAATTCTCCTTAAGGAGTTGCCGAGCGTGATTCCGTATCCGCGCTCAAGCGGCTCGACGAGAAATTCGCCGTATGTTCCCTCTTCGTTCATTTCAGAGATTTCTATTCTCGGTTTCTCAAATTGTATCATCTTACCCCTCCAATAATTATTAAATTTCTAACGGGGCTTATACTACTTCGAGTAGTATTCTACGATCAGGTTATCTTTGATCTCTATATCAATATCATCGCGTGCAGGCACCATCACCACTTTGCCGCTCATCTTTTCCACATCGGCTTCCAACCACTTCGGGATAATTTTCCCGCTGAGGTTTTCTTGCAACGTCTTAAACTTCGGGCTCTTTCTGCTGCCGTCTTTGACGTTGATTGTCGTCCCTTCTTTTACGATGAAAGACGGGATATTCACTTTTTTGCCGTCGACTAAGAAATGACCGTGAAGCACCAGCTGCCTTGCTTCTTTGCGAGAAGATGCAAAGCCCAAGCGATAAACTACATTATCTAATCTGCTTTCAAGTATTCTTAATAAATTTTCCCCTGTTACACCTTGCTGTTTTTCGGCAATTTTAAAATAATTGCTGAATTGTTTTTCCAAAACGCCGTACATTCTTCTGGCCTTTTGCTTTTCTCTGAGCTGGATGCCGTATTCACTGAATTTCGTGCGCCTGCTGCCATGTTGACCCGGCACGGTGCCGCGTCGTTCCATCGCACATTTCGGCGAGTAACACCGGTCGCCTTTTAAAAACAGCTTCGTCTGCTCTTTACGGCACAACCTGCATGATGCATCTGTATATCTTGCCATGTTTTTCCTCCTGTTATACCCTTCTGCGTTTTGGCGGTCTGCAGCCGTTATGCGGAATTGGCGTTACATCCTTAATGCTCGTAATATCTAATCCCGCCGCCTGCAAGCTGCGAATTGCGCTTTCTCTGCCGCTTCCGGGGCCTTTTACAAAAACATCAACGGTTTTCAGGCCGTGTTCCATTGCCCTTTTAGCCGCTTCTTCCGCCACCGCACTCGCCGCATAAGGCGTGCTTTTCCTCGAACCTTTAAAGCCCAGCTCACCGGCACTCGCCCAGGAAATCGCATTGCCCGCGACATCAGAAATTGTTACAATCGTATTGTTGAAACTGGACTTGATATGGGCCTGCCCACGCTCTATATTCTTCTTTACTTTTCTTCTTCTTACTTTAGACGTCTTTTTTGCTGCCAATGAATTTGCCCTCCTTTACTTTTTCTTTCTTCCTACAGTCTTTTTCGGGCCTTTTCTCGTTCTGGCATTTGTTTTTGTCTTCTGCCCTCTGACAGGCAGACCTTTGCGATGTCTGATCCCTCTGTAACAGCCGATTTCCATCAGGCGTTTGACGTTCAATTGCGTCTCGCGTCTTAAGTCACCTTCAACCACACACTGACTGTCGATGGTCGAACGTAATTTATTAACTTCTTCTTCTGTCAGGTCTTTAATTCTTGTATCCGGGTTGATGCCCGTCTGTGCGAGCACCTTTTGTGAAGTCGTCTTGCCTATCCCGTAAATATAGGTCAGGCCGATCTCCACTCGTTTATCCCTTGGTAAATCTACTCCGGCTATTCTCGCCATGCGCAGTTACACCTCCATTTATTTTCTTTGCTTTTAAATTATCTATATATAAAACGGAAACAGGGTCGATACTAGCTGCATCCCGTTTTAGTTTCTGCTTATCCTTGTTTCTGCTTATGTTTAGGGTTGGCGCAAATGACCATTACCTTGCCTTTCCGCTTAATTACCTTACATTTTTCACACATTGGTTTTACTGATGGTCTGACTTTCATTGATGGCTTCCTCCTTTTATCTACTTTTTACCGCGCCAGATGATTCTGCCTTTGGTCAAGTCATAAGGCGATAGTTCGACAACTACTCTGTCACCGGGCAGGATACGAATATAATTCATTCGCAATTTCCCGGAGATATGCGCGATAATTTCATGATCGTTATCCAATTTCACTCTAAAAATCGTGTTCGGCATGGCTTCAATAACAGTTCCTTCAAACTCAATCACATCTTGTTTGCTCATATATCAGCCTTCCTCCCCTCGTTTTCCGCCGAAGCAGTCGGCAATTTTTTTTCTGATCTCCGCATCTGTCAACAAACCCCTGTCAAGCTTTTCACAAACTTCGAAAAAAACCGTATTCGTTTTTCGCAAGTGCTTGACTTTCTTCTTCTTTGGCGAAGCCACCTTACGCTTCCTGCCGTCGCACAACATCACATACTCTTCATCCAGGACGTCGACGATTACCATAAAGTGCCCTTTATCCCTGCCGGCAGCAGAGCGCACTACCTGACCTACTACAAGTTCCTGCATCACACACTCTCTGTCGTCAAGCTCTCACAGGTACCTTTTCTGACCCACAAGGTATTTTCATAGTGTGCCGACAGTGATCGATCGGCCGTAACAACCGTCCAGCCGTCTGCCAGCGCCCGCACCTGATAAGTGCCTGCATTCACCATCGGTTCCACCGCCAAAGTCATATTCTCCTTCAGCTGAATCCCGCGCCCACGACGTCCGTAATTTGGAATCGAAGGCCCCTCATGCATCTGCGTTCCAATGCCGTGTCCGACATAATCGCGCACGACCTGAAACCCGTTTTGCTCGACGTATTCCTGTATTGCCGCAGAAACATCACCCAACCGATTGCCTTCAACAGCCAACGGCATCGCTTGTTCCAGACTTTCACGCGTCACGTCGATGAGCCGCTGTGCCGTCTCGCTGACGCTGCCGATCGGAAAAGTCCGCGCCGCATCGGAGTAATACCCTTTATAGATAGCGCCCGTGTCGACCGAAAGGATGTCGCCTTCAGCCAGAACCCGTTCTTTTAACGGGATCCCGTGGATAACTTCTTCGTTGATCGATGCGCAAATGGAAGCCGGAAAGCCATTGTAATTCAGAAATGCCGGTACACAATCATAACTGCGAATGATCTCTTCGGCTATCTTATCCAGTGCCAATGTGCTGACTCCAGGCCTGGCTTCCTTCGCTAATGTGTTTAACACTTTTGCTGTCACACTGCCCGAAAAGCGCATCAGTTCAATTTCCTGACTTGTCTTTATCGTAATCATCGGCTCACTGCTTCAGCGCTTCAAAAATTTCCTGTGCAACTTCTTTGATGCCCCGCTGGCCGTCAATGTTGACCAATACACCCTTTTGACGATAGAAATCAATCAGTGGCTGCGTTTTGCTCTCATATTCCACCAGACGTTTTTTTACCGTCTCTTCTTTATCGTCATCCCGCTGATACAAGGCCCCTGCACATTTGTCACACACGCCTTCTTTTGAAGGCGGATTATATTTCGCATGCAACGTTGCGCCGCAGTTTTTACAAATTCGTCTTCCCGTAATCCGGTCAATCAATAAGTTTGCATCAACCGCGATATTTAAAACAACGTCAATTCGCTTCTGTATTTTGCTCAACGCCTCTTCAAGCGCTTCTGCCTGCGTAAGCGTGCGCGGAAATCCATCCAACATAAACCCGCCTTTTGTATCCTGCCAATTCAATCGGTCTTCGACAAGCTTTACGACTACTTCGTCGGGAACCAGCAACCCTTTATCCATATAAGATTGTGCTTCAACACCGAGTTTCGTGCCTTCCTTGATGTTTTGTCTAAAGATGTCTCCAGTCGAAATATGCGGCACTTTCTTCAGTTCAACAATAAATGATGCCTGGGTTCCTTTACCCGCTCCCGGCGGTCCTAATAAAATAATATTCATCGTTTGAAACCTCTTTTATTTTAAGAAACCGGAATAGTTTCTCATCATCAGTTGTTGTTCCAATTGCTTAATGGTATCCAATGCTACCCCGACGACAATGATCAGTGTCGTTCCTGAGAACTGTAAACTGATTCCCAATGCATTGCCCATAAAGATCGGCAATACCGCGACAATTGCAAGGAAGATACCACCTGCCAGCGTCAGCTTGTTCGACGCTTTTCGGATGTATTCTGCTGTCGGGCTGCCCGGGCGGATTCCGGGGATAAAGCCGCCATACTTTTTCAAATTATTCGCCACATCATATGGATTGAAAATGGCGCTCGTATAGAAAAATGCAAACGCAATAATCAATATCACGTAGATGATCGTAGCTGCCACACCACCCCAGGCTAACTTTTCGCTAAGCCATTTTAACCACGCAGTATTAGGAAAAAAGCTGGCCAGCGTGGAAGGAAACATCGTCAGCGAAGAAGCAAAGATGATTGGAATAACGCCTGACTGATTCAACTTCAGCGGAATCGACGTACTTCGGCCGCCGTATACTTTACGCCCTACAACACGCTTTGCATACTGCACCGGAATCTTTCTTTGTCCTTCATTTACCGCAACGATCGCCATAATCGCCGCAGCTACCAAAATCACCAGCACGATAAACAGATAAACCTTGATCGTGCCATTGACCAGATAATCGTAGGTCTTGACCACACCGGCGGGAATTGTCGTCACAATACTCGTAAAGATGATCAGCGAAATCCCGTTGCCAATCCCTTTTTCCGTAATTTGTTCACCGAGCCACATCAAGATGGCTGTACCTGCCACGATCGTCAATCCGACGATTACCTTTGCGATGACTGCATCGCTCGTCATAATACTCTGAAATCCAAATACCATACCCAACACTTGAATTAACGCTAACAGCATCGTCAAATATCGGACGTAACGCTCAATTTTTTTACGGCCGTCTTCACCGGCTTTCTGCAATTCCTGCAGCGACGGAATAATCATCGCCAGCAGGTTCATAATAATCGAAGCGTTGATATAAGGCGAGATCGACATTGCAAATATTGTAAAATTGCTAAAGTTCCCGCCGGAAATAATGTTCATCAGGTTGAACATTCCGTTGTTCGTGATAATATCTGCCAACGCACTCGTATCGATGTATGGAACAGGGATAAAACTCCCTATACGATAGACCAGCAAGGCCAATAAAGTAAAGAGTATGCGCTTCCTCGTCTCGGGAATTTTCCACGCATTCCTTAAGGTTGCAAGCATTTAGACCACCTCGGCCTTCCCGCCTGCCGCCTCGATCTTCTCTACTGCACTCTTACTGATTTTATTCGCTTTTACGGTCAGAGAGACGTTTAATTCCCCCCTGCCCAGGATTTTAACACCGTCATAATCGTTTTTGATCATGCCTGCCTCACGCAGAACCGCTTCGTCTACTGTCGCGCCCTTTTCAAACTTATTCAACTGCTCGACATTGACGACTGCATATTCTGTCTTAAAGCGCTTATTCGTAAAACCCCTTTTAGGCAACCTTCTGGCCAACGGCATCTGTCCGCCTTCAAAACCTACGCGAACCTTACCGCCGGAACGGGATTTCTGTCCGTCCTGGCCACGGCCTGCCGTCTTACCAAGACCCGTAGCTGTCCCACGGCCTTTTCGGACTTTTTTCGATTTTGAACCCTCAGCGGGTTTTAACTCATATAATCTCATAAAGCCGCGCCTCCTTAAATTTCTTCTACTTCAAGCATAAAACTTACTTTGTCTATCATTCCTCTGATTTGAGGAGTGTCTTCTTTTACGACTGCTTTGCCTATCTTGTTCAACCCCAGTGCTTCTAAGTTCGCGAGTTGCTTTTCTGTTCTGCCTATTTTGCTTCTTTTCAGCGTAATCTTTAATTGCGCCATTCTCCTCGCCTCCTTAACCTAAGATCTCTTCCGGCGTCTTGCCTCTTTTTTTCGCTACTTCTTCAACCGTCGTCAACGCCTTCAAACCTTCCATCGTCGCACGCGCCATATTGTTCGCATTGTTGGAACCCAGCGACTTCGTTCGAACATCCCGAATGCCGGCCAACTCCAACACCGCACGAACAGCACCGCCTGCGATTACGCCGCTACCTTTGCTCGCCGGCATCATCAATACTTTGCCGGCGCCGAATCGGCCTATAATCTCATGCGGTATCGTCGTTTTGACCATCGGCACGGCGATCATATTCTTCTTCGCATCCTCAATACCTTTGCGAATCGCCTCGGGAATTTCGACTGCTTTTCCCGTACCGATTCCGACGTGGCCGTCTTCGTCACCTACGACGACCAGACAACTGAAACGGAAGTTTCTGCCACCTTTTACAACCTTGGCAACACGATTGATCTGTACTACTTTTTCTTTGATATCCAACACATTCGCATCAATTCTATCATTCATCAGCGTCTTTCCTCCATTAGAAGTTCAGCCCGGCTTCCCTTGCGCCGTCTGCCAACTCTTTTACCCTTCCGTGATAAACATATCCGCCGCGATCGAATACGACTGTGGTAATTCCCTTTTCCATCGCTTTTTTGCCGATTGCCAGTCCGACAATCTTCGCCGCTTCCTTCTTTGTCGACTTCGCAATTTGCTCCTGGACTTCTTTTTCTGCCGTCGAAGCCGCCACAAGCGTCGTCCCCTTCGTATCGTCGATAATTTGCGCATAGATATGTTTATTGCTTCTAAATACGTTTAATCTGGGGCTTTCGGGAGTGCCGTTGATTTTATTGCGAATTCTATAATGCCTTTTAATTCTCTCTTTGTTTCTTACCGGTTTATTTATCATCTTTCACACCCCTCTACTTCCCTGTTTTACCTTCTTTACGACGGACGTATTCGCCGACGTAACGAATGCCTTTGCCCTTATAGGGTTCGGGTGGTCTTTTTTCTCTGATCACCGCTGCATAAGCGCCGACCTGCTGTTTGTCGATTCCGGAAACGATGATTTTGTTGTTGCCTTCCATCGCCGTCTCAATGCCTGCAGGGTCCTCCATCTCGACAGGATGAGAATACCCCAAATTTAATACAAGCTTCTTGCCCTGCTTTTGAGCTCTGTAGCCGACGCCGACGATGTCCAGTTCTTTTTTAAACCCTTCGCTCACCCCGGTTACCATATTGGCCAAAAGCATTCTGCTCAAACCGTGCAGCTCGCGCAACTCTTTCTCATCGTTATCGCGCGTAACTGTAATTACATTATCATTCTGCTCGATATTAATTCCTTTAAAAAATGTCTGGCTCAGTTCCCCTTTCGGGCCCTTTACTTTTACACCAAGACCATTTTTCTCAACCGTGACGCCGGAAGGAACAGTAATCGGCATTTTACCTACTCTTGACATAGCGCTGTTTCCTCCTTCGCCTTACCACACATAGCAAATCACTTCACCGCCAACGCCGTTTCTGCGCGCCGCCTTGTCGGTCAAGATGCCATTTGATGTTGAAATAATCGCAATCCCCAGCCCGTTTAACACGCGCGGAAGTTCATCCTTGCCTGCATAAATTCTCAGCCCGGGTTTTGATATTCTCTTTATACCACTGATAACCTTTTGTTTGTTATCGAGATATTTTAACGTGATTTTCATAATGCCCTGTTTGTCGTCGTCAATGACTTCAAAAGACTTCACATAGCCTTCTTCCACAAGGATTCCGGCGATTGCTTTTTTGATATTTGACGACGGAATTTCAACGGTTTTATGCCCTGCGTTATTCGCATTTCTGATTCTGGTTAACATATCTGCGATCGGGTCAGTCATTACCATTTTTCACTTGCCCCCTTTTCGTATTTACCAACTGGCTTTCTTCACGCCGGGTATTTCACCTTTGTAAGCCATTTCTCTGAAGCATATTCTGCATATGCCATATTTTCTCAAATAAGCATGAGGTCTGCCGCAACGTCTACAACGTGTATATGCCCTCGTAGAATATTTCGGTTCTCTCTGCTGTTTCAACTTCATTGCTTTTTTTGCCACAGCTTCACTCTCCTTTATTTACTGAACGGCATACCCAAAAGCTTGAGTAACTCGTAGGATTCTTTATCAGTTTTCGCTGTCGTCACAAAGATGATGTCCATACCTCTGAGTTTTTCGATCTCGTCGTAATTGATTTCCGGAAAAATCAGCTGTTCTTTCACACCCATCGTGTAGTTCCCTCTGCCGTCAAACGAATTCGCATTCGTTCCGCGGAAGTCTCGAACGCGCGGCAGTGCAACATTGAACAACTTGTCGACAAACTCATACATCTTATCGCTTCTCAGCGTTACTTTCGCGCCAATCGTCATACCTTTGCGAAGCTTAAAGTTGGAAACCGACTTTTTCGCCTGCAAAATAATCGGTCTTTGTCCCGTGATTCTGCCGAGCTCGGCTGCCGCGGCTTCCATTTGCTTCGGATTATCTTTACAATCACCAAAACGCATGTTAATGACTATTTTTTCCAGTTTTGGCACCTGCATAATGTTTCCATAGGAAAACTCCGACATTAACGCAGGAACAGTTTCATTTTGATATTTTTCTTTTAATCGCACCATTTCTTCTACCTCCTACGTTATTTGTCGAGCGTCTCGCCGCACTTTACACACACTCTTACTTTCTGCTCGTTGGCAAGTACCTGCGAAGAAGTCCGCACCCCTTTTTTGCACTTCGGGCAATAAAGCAATACGTTTGATATGTGAATTGCCCCTTCCTGCTTGATGATACCACTTTGCTGGCCTTCCTTCGTCGCACGCATGTGCTTCGTCCGAACGTTGACACCCTCTACGATAACGCGTTCCGTTTTCGGATACGCTTTTAAAATCTTTCCACTCTTTCCCTTGTCTTTGCCCGCGATAACAACAACATTGTCATCCTTTTTTACATGAAGTCTCTTTTGCATCTTCTTCTACCTCCTTATAACACTTCAGGAGCCAGAGATACGATCTTCATAAATTTCTTTTCTCTCAACTCTCTCGCCACTGGGCCGAAAATACGCGTTCCCCTCGGCTGCATGTCTTCTTTTATGATCACCGCCGCGTTCTGGTCAAACTTGATATGACTGCCGTCCGGACGACTCACTCCGCGCTTGGTTCGCACGACGACCGCTCTGACGATCTCGCCTTTCTTGACCACTCCACCCGGCGCAGCGCTCTTTACCGTCGCGACGATCACGTCGCCAACATTTGCATATTTCCTTCTCGAACCGCCTAAAACACGGATACACAAAATCTCTTTTGCGCCCGTATTGTCAGCGATTTTGAGTCTGCTCTCCTGTTGAATCATTTTATTTTTCCTCCTCGGCGCAAAATGCCTTATTTCGCTTTTTCGACGATTTCAAACAACCGCCAGTGCTTATCTTTGCTTAAAGGCCTGGTTTCCATTATTTTAACGGTATCGCCAATGCCGCACTCATTCTTTTCATCATGTGCCTTGAATTTCTTCGTGCTCTTCACTTGTTTTTTATAAACAGGGTGCTTCGCAGTCGTCGATACGGCAACAACGATGGTCTTATCCATTTTGTCAGATACGACTTTACCGACTCTGACTTTACGATAACCTCTAACTGTATCCATTGCTTATCTCCTCCTGTCCTTAAGCATCCATCGCCTTCAGCTCTCGCTGGCGCATTATTGTCTTTACCCGTGCGTAGTCACGTTTTACTTCGCGGATTCTAAGTGCGTTTTCCAACTGCCCTGTGGAATGCTGAAAACGCAAGTTAAACAGCTCCGCTTTTAAATTTATCAATTGTTCGCTTAATTCCAAATCAGTCATTTCTCTGATATCTTTTGCTTTCATTACACTTCACCACCCGCTTCAGATTCTGCTCTGGTTATGAATTTTGTTTTAATCGGCAGTTTGTGTCTTGCGAGTCTCATCGCTTCACGCGCAGTTTCCGTATCGACACCGGCAAGCTCAAACATCACTCTGCCGGGCTTTACAACGGCAACCCAGTATTCGGGAGAACCTTTACCGGAACCCATACGCGTCTCGGCAGGCTTTTTCGTCACGGACTTATCCGGGAAAATCTTAATCCATACCTTACCGCCTCTTTTCATATATCTCGTCATAGCGATACGGGCCGCTTCTATCTGATTGGACGTAATCCAACCGGGCTCCATCGCAACAATTGCATAATCGCCGTAAGTGATCTTATTGCCGCGCGTCGCCTTACCCGTCATTCTGCCTCTATGCACTTTTCTGTATTTCACCCTTTTAGGCATTAACATTTCGGTATCCTCCTATAAATCTCTCTGCGATCAACTACTTGCTTTCGTCTCTCGGACCGATTACTTCGCCTTTGTTAATCCAAACTTTGACGCCGATCTTACCATACGTCGTGTCTGCTTCCGCGAAGCCGTAGTCGATGTCGGCGCGCAACGTCTGCAACGGCACATTGCCTTCACTGTAGCGCTCCGAACGCGCGATGTCCGCACCGTTCAATCTGCCCGCTACATTCGTCTTGATGCCTTCCGCACCGCCTCTGATCGCTCTGCCGATTGCCTGCTTCATCGCCCTTCGATAAGAAATCCTGCGTTCAATCTGTTGTGCAATGCTTTCTGCGACCAACTGTGCGTCGCAATCGACATTTTTCACTTCCATGATGTTCATAATGATCTCTTTACCGGTCATTTCCTGCAATTGCTTCTTCAGTTTATCGATGCTTTCGCCATTTTTGCCGATAATCATGCCGGGTTTGGCCGTATGGATAAAAATCCTTACACGTCCGGCAAAGCGCTCGATTTCGATGCGGGAAATTCCCGCTTTATATTGTGTTTTTTTGATATATTTTCTAATTTTGTCGTCTTCAATCAGCAGATCTGCAAAATCTCTGTCTCTTGCATACCATCTGGCATTCCAGTCTTTAATAACGCCTACTCTGAGTCCGTGCGGATTAACCTTTTGTCCCATTTAATTTCCTCCAACTATTCTTTCTCTTTCAGCACGACAGTAATGTGTGATGTTCTGTGTACCAATGGATTTGCCCTGCCCCTGCTGCCGGCCTTATAGCGGCGCATCATCGTGCCCTGATTAGCCGACACCTGATATACAAATAAATTATCCGAATTCAAGTTATGATTATTTTCAGCATTTGCAGCTGCTGAATCCACTACTTTCTTCACCATCTTCGCGGCTTTGTTGTTTCTCGTAAATGTCAGAATATTCTGTGCATCCTTTAAGTCTTTGCCACGAATCAAGTCCACGACCCTCTTTGCTTTACTAGGCGAAATTCTCACATATTTTGCGGTTGCTCTTGCTTCCATATTACTTATAATTCCCCTTTCACCTATTTCATCTTCGTCTTTCTGTCGCCGGCATGGCCGCGGAAAGTTCGCGTTGGAGAAAACTCTCCAAGCTTATGTCCTACCATATCTTCTGTTATATATATGGGAACGTGCCTTCTGCCATCATGCACTGCGATCGTATGGCCTACCATCTGCGGAAAGATCGTCGAGTTACGCGACCAGGTCTTCAAGACGTTTTTCTTGCCTGATTCGTTCATCTCTCCTACTCTTTTCAAAAGCTTCGCATCGACGTACGGGCCCTTTTTCATGCTTCTGCTCATATTTTATCTCCTCTGCTCCCTTCCTACTTCTTGTGCCTTCTTCTGACGATATACTTATCCGAGGGTTTGTTTTTCTTCCTCGTCTTATACCCCAGCGTCGGTTTACCCCAGGGAGTGACAGGCGCCGGACGCCCAATCGGTGATTTGCCTTCCCCACCGCCGTGCGGATGATCCACTGGGTTCATTACGACCCCGCGCACCCCGGGACGAATGCCCATATGCCTGCTTCTGCCGGCTTTACCGATTCTGATATTTTCAACATCCAGGTTCCCTACCTGACCGATCGTCGCGCGGCATTCTTTGCGTACGAGGCGAACTTCTCCGCTCGGCAGGCGCAACGTCGCATATTGGCCTTCTTTCGCCATTAACTGCGCAAACGTTCCTGCTGAGCGCACCATCTGCGCACCTTTTCCGCTCTTCATCTCGACGTTGTGCACGACTGTACCGACCGGAATATTTTCCAGCGGCAGCGCATTGCCTACTTTGATGTCGGCATTTACGCCCGATTCCACCTTGTCGCCCACTTTCAATCCGTTCGGCGCCAGGATGTATCTTTTCTCACCATCCGCATAAAACAACAATGCGATGTTGGCGCTTCGGTTCGGGTCGTATTCAATCGCCTTTACCGTTGCCGGAATCCCGTCTTTATTTCTTTTAAAATCAATGATCCTGTATTTTCTTTTTTCGCCGCCGCCCTGATGTCTTACCGTAATACGGCCATATACGTTTCGACCGCCTTTTTTGCTCAGACTTGTCGTCAGCGCTTTTTCCGGCGTCGTCTTCGTGATCTCTTCAAACGTAGACACTGTCATATTTCTTCTGCCCGGCGAGGTCGGCTTATATTTTTTAACACCCATCGTCTTCTACCTCCATTTATCCTGCACAACCCTACATGTTTTCAAAGAGCTTGATTTCTTTGCTGTCCGGCTTCAGTTTTACGATGGCCTTTTTCCAGCTTGCTCTTCTGCCTTGCGTACGGCCCAGTCTTTTGAGTTTCCCCTGCATATTCATCACGCTCACCTTGTCTACCTTCACATCAAAGATCGCCTCAACAGCATCTTTGATCTGATACTTGTTCGCGTTTTTGTCTACTTTAAACGTGTACTTCTTTTCTTCAGACTGTTCCATCGTTCTTTCCGTAATAAGCGGTTTAATAACAATATCGTGAGGATTCATTAACAATACACCTCCTCAATTTCCTTCAACGAATCTTTCGTCAGAATTAAATAATCATATTTTAACATATCGTATGTGTTCAGCGTATTCACCAGAGAAGTGGCCACTTTGGGGATATTGTTCGCAGACTTGACCACATTTGTATCCTTCTCGTCCAACACGATCAACGCTTTCGGCGCATTCAACGCTTTCAGCGCTGCGACCATCTCCTTCGTCTTCGGCTCCGTAAAATCAAATTTGTCGACAACAATCAGTTCCTTGTCGTTATATTTTGCGGAAAACACACTCTTCATTGCAAGTCTTCTCATCTTCTTGTTCACACTTTGAGAATAGTCCCTCGGCTTTGGCGCAAAGATCACGCCACCGCCTGTAAACAACGGATTGCGCAGCGAACCGGTGCGCGCACGTCCCGTCCCCTTTTGCCTCCAGGGTTTTCTGCCGCCACCGCGCACTTCACTTCTCGTTTTGGTCGATTGCGTTCCCTGACGCTTGTTCGCCAGCTGCGCGACAACAACCTGATGCACAACGGCTTCATTGGGCTCAATGCCAAATATATCGTCTTTTAACGAGACTTCCTCAACTTTTTCACCTTTAATATTCAATACATCTATTTTAGGCATTTGTTATTCTCCTTCCTGTCTGCTCTTTCAATGCAGCGCTTACTTCACAGTCTGTCTGATCATTACCACGCTGCCGCGGCTTCCCGGAACTGCACCCTTTACGAGCATTACATTCATCTCTTCATCCACTCTGATAACTTCAAGATTCTGCACTGTCGAGCGCACGTTACCCATTTGTCCCGGAAGTTTTTTACCTTTGCGCACCCTCGCCGGCGTCGCAGCCGCGCTCATCGCACCGGCACCGCGATGATATTTGGAACCGTGCGACATCGGGCCGCGGCCAAAGCCATGCCGTTTGATCGCACCCTGAAAGCCCTTTCCCTTGCTCGTGCCGGTAATATCGACTTTATCTCCAGTCTCAAAGATGCCGACTTTCACTTCGTCACCGAGGTTATATTCCGACGCATCTTCAAATTTCGCTTCCTTGATAATCCTCTTCGGCTCTACGCCCGCTTTGTCATAATGACCTTTCTGCGGCTTGTTTACATTCTTTTTCTTGTCTTCATAAGCCAGCTGTACCGCTTCATACCCATCGTTTTCAACCGTTTTAACTTGAACGACAGAACACGGTCCGGCTTTTATTACGGTAACGGGCACCATCGTGCCGTCTTCATTAAATACCTGGGTCATCCCCAATTTGGTTCCGATAATTGCCTTTTTCATTCTTTTCTTTTCCTCCTGCTTAGCGGATTGCCCATCCGGCAATCATAATTACAGTTTGACTTCAATGTCTACGCCTGCCGGCAAATCCAGTTTCATCAACGCGTCAACTGTCTTTTGCGTCGGATTCAAAATATCGATCAGACGCTTGTGCGTCCTTACTTCGAATTGCTCTCTGGAATCTTTATACTTGTGCACCGCGCGCAAAATCGTAACTACTTCGCGTTCTGTCGGTAGCGGGATCGGCCCCGATACTTCTGCATTCGTTCTCTTTGCCGTCTCAACGATCTTCTTTGCCGATTGATCGATGAGCATGTGGTCGTAGGCTTTCAGCCTGATTCTGATTTTCTGTGCTGCCATTCTTTTTCCTCCTAAAAAACCATTTTCGTTTTTCGGAGCGACTCACCTGTACGCACCCGGGTGTTCACCGGCGTTTTTTTTATAAACTCTCTCGTACAGATATTTCGTTCGCCCGATTCCTTTTGCGGACATACTCCGCGGAAACTACCCACCGAAGTGGCAACCTTCCGCATCTTCGCATAAATTCACAGCTTATAAAGCATATAACACTTTTTTTTAAATTGCAAGTTTTTTTTCATTTTTTTTCAAAATTTTTATTGAATGTGGCATAAAGTGAATTTACTTAAACCACTTCAACGTGAAATCAAAGAAGAAGTATATCACACACCCTCTTTCGGGACATCTGAAACAATTTGCCGAAACCCGCATAATAACTTTCACAGCATCCCGCAAACCTGTGCTATCTCCAACAGAACGCTTCTTTTTCTTGACATCCTTTCAAAACATTGCTATATCATCAAAATTATTGGTTGGATAAATGCTGCACAAGCTTTGCCCAAACTTGCCCCGTCGCAACAAAATCACTGTAATGCCTGCGAACATTTCGATGATAATACTCCAGCTCATCCAAGACTTTCATAAAATCAGGATTATCAAAATACGCACACATCTTAGGTAAAGAAACAGAAAGCTGATTGCGCATTTCGGATATTTTAACATCGTATCGGTCGGGGTCTACGATATATAACAGCAATGGTTTATAACGAATCCAACCGATACATGCTTTGTAAAAGCGGGTTATGACAGCATCGGAATCGGCTTTTATTTTTTGTAAAGATATTGGCAAAACGCCGTTCATCAATGGGACGTAAAGAGAAAACGCATCATGAAATGTATAACAGGGCACGCGCAACACTTTATTATCGCTCAGACAAGTGCTAAGAAAAGTATCTTCACCACGTGCTTTGGGCGGGTTATAAAATGGATGCACACGGGCGGGATTCGTTAAATTGATACATAAGTTTGAACCTGAAATGAATTTAGCACCATTTACTTCTTCAACTTCCTCAACCGCGTCTGTGATTAAAACACTTTTATCAGCATAGGTAACCCCACCATTTTCCATCACGGATTTAATCTTGTCCCAATTGATAATATCATTGCTGATTGCTTCAATAAATAATCGAAAGTCATTTTCAGTTAAAATGTCGTTAAACGAAATTTGAGGTATAGGAGATATGTATCCGCAGTGATGTCCATTCGTAATATCGGCATTACCAATATGCTCAAGATGCGTGCTTAATATATGTTGTCCGCCCCAAAGAACTGTTTTCCGAGAATTGGTAACTGCCATCGGGTATTCGTCATCATCAAGAAAAAGCAGATAATCTACGTTGTTTTTCAAAGCAAAATACAGTATTGCATTCCTCTTGCCTGCATAACCTCTGGTGAAAAAAAGATTCGCTTCATTTTTATTAAGAACGCCGGCAGAAAGCAGCTCCTCTATTTCTCGTCGTATAGACCCGGCCCCGATAAAACAAGTATCATCTATGAGGTCTGTCAACCTTTCACTCACATTTATGTAATCGGATGTTTTTGTATTGGAATATTTCAGATCATAGGCAATAAACAAATTCAACGTGATGTTCTCTTTATCGGTTAAACCACTTTCCCGCCAATTGTAAATGTTTGTTTTTAAAACTGTTTGAAAACTTTTCCGCCCTGTCGCAAATCCAATGCCCAGCTTAACATTCTTCTTCATTTGCGTCTCCTTTTTTATTTTGAGTATAGTATTATTTTGTCGAATACAATATATTATAACACAAAAGGCAGTTGCCCTGTTTGCAACTGCCTTGACAGGCTGAATAAAACCTGTTTTATATCTACCTTAAAACTATCTTCTAATACAAATATTTCAAAATTCATTTTTACAGTTTATGGAAAATTTTTCTACCCTGTAATCCTGCGTGCCCGTACGGCATTCAGCGAAGCAATCAGCGATACCGACATCGGCGAAAATAGCAGTCAGCATACCCGTCACACCAAACAGCGTCAGAACCATAATGGCGAACTTGATCCCAAGCACAAAGATGATATTTTCCGTGGCGACGCGGTGCGTCTTCTTCGCCCCCTTCACAGCGGTGACAAGGGCGCTCAAGTCATCCTTTAAGATGACGCAGTCGGCGGATTCAATAGCCGCGTCAACCCCTTTTTCACCCATCGCAATACCGACGTCGGCCAGAGCCAAAACAGGTGCATCGTTCATACCGTCGCCGACATAAAGAGTATTTTTCTTACTACCAGCCATAATTTCTTCCAACCGCGCAGTCTTATCCTGCGGCAGCAGTCCGGCATAATATTGGTCGATACCGGCTTCTTCGGCAACTGCGGCCGCCGTTTGAACATTATCACCCGTGAGCATAATCGTCTTTTGGATGCCCAGCTTCCTTAGCGCCGCAATGGCCTCCGGCGTCGTCGGGCGAATGCTGTCGCGAATAAGAATCCGGCCGAAAAAGACGCCGCCAACCGCTGTGTAAACGACCGTACCCACAGCATCCGATACCGGGCAGTCGATACTGTAATGTTGCATCAGTTTGTAGTTGCCCGCTAAGATTTCCGTGCCGTTGCTGATGCAGCGAATGCCCAGGCCGGCAAGTTCGCTGTACTCGTCAATCGGTTCCTGTTCCGCATCATACAAGCTTGCGATATGCTTCGCGATCGGATGATGAGAGTTTTGCTCTGCAATGGCCGTATAGCGAATCAGCGCGTCGGCTTCAATGCCGTCGGCGGGCAGGATGTCGGCGACTTCGAAATTGCCTTTTGTCAAAGTACCGGTTTTATCAAACACGGCTGTGTCCACATTCGCCAGCGTATCCAAATAATTGCCGCCTTTGATAAGAATGCCGTTTTTCGCGCTGCCGCCGATTCCGCTGATATAAGTGATTGGAATCGAGATGACGAGCGCACAGGGGCACGATACCAGCAGGAAGGACAACGCTTTGTAAATCCAATCCACAAATGCACCGAGTCCAAACAACGGCGGGACGACGGCGACGAGCACAGCGATTAAGACGACAATAGGCGTGTAGACGCGCGCAAATTTGGTGATGAAGTTTTCGCTTTTTGCTTTCTTTTCGTTGGCATGCTGAATCAAATCGAGAATTTTCGCCACAGCGGACTGGCTGTAAGGGCGCGTCACTTCGACTTCAAGCAGCCCCATTTGATTGATACAGCCGGACAGCAGTTCCATACCGACCTCAACGCCGACCGGCTCACTCTCCCCGGTCAGAGCGGAAGTATCGATAAACGAATGTCCTTTGACGACGACGCCGTCCAACGGAATGCGCTCGCCGGGGTTCACCATAATAATATTACCGACTTCAACGCTGCCGGGGCTTACCCGACTGACGCTGTCGCCTGTTTTCAAGTTGGCATATTCAGGCCGGATATCCATCAGCTCCTCAACGCGGCGCAGCGATTTATCGGTCGCAGAATCCTGCAGCGTTTCGCCGAGGTTAAATAAGAACATAACGAGTGCGGCTTCCATAAACTCGCCAAGGAAGAACGCGCCGATCGTCGCAATCGACATCAGAAAGTTCTCATCAAAAACCTTTCCTTTGATCAGGTTTTTCGCAGCGGCACGCAGTGTTGGAAACCCGTTGATTAAAAACGCACCGATATACAAAATATTTTTAGCCAGCCTTGGAATCGGCAGCAGAATGCCGCCGAGAATCAGCGCGAGAGAAATACCAAAAATCAGATATTTTGTCTTTGGAGATGTGGTGCGGGCATGCGTATGCTCGCCGCCGCAATCACAGTTTACCTCAAACGTCAATTTGTCGACAGGTTCAGATATATGATGTTCAGAATTACAGCCGCAGGCAGGCGCCGTATCCTGCGCTGAATGTTGATGATTCTCTCCATCGCAACCACAGTCGCTATGTTGTATTTCAGCTCGCTTGCTGGTGCATACGGCACACGAACAAGTAGAACTGTAAAGATGTGCTGACATAACTTCTTCCTCCTTATTTTATTTTCAAATACTGTTCCAACGCAATTTTAAGCTGTTTAACAGTATCTTCCTCATTGCCGTATTTAATACCGTTGACGACACAGTGTTCCACGTGGTGCTGCATCACGATTTTCGCCACAGACATTAGTGAACCGTTAACGGCAGAAATTTGCGTTAGAATATCGACACAGTCGCGGTCCTGTTCAATCATCTTGGCAATGCCCTTTACCTGACCTTCAATTTTGGCCAGGCGCGCGAGCAATCCTTTGCTTTCTTCAGTCATCTTATTTCCTCTTTCGTTTTTATACTATATACCCCTATTGGGTATAATCATTATATGACTCTGTTTCGAAAAAGTCAATATTTTTTAATGAAATAACATTTTGCCCGCTATTCGTAAAAAGGAATGCGTATTTACAATTTTTTACGTATAAATTTTCCACCGATGCAAAAACTGAATGTGAAAATGATTAGCAGGCCGAAGCTATGGAAAAAAGAACAACGGAGGAAGTATATGAAAGCTACAGGCATTGTAAGAAGAATTGACGACTTGGGGCGCGTAGTCATCCCGAAAGAAATCAGGCGCACGATGCGCATTCGCGAAGGCGAACCATTGGAAATCTTTACAGAAAAAGACGGGGAGTTGATCCTGCGCAAATATTCACCAGTTGGCGAAATCAGCGAAGTCAGTGCGGAATGCGCGGAAGCGGTTGCCCAGATCACAAAACGGACCTGCCTGATTACGGATAAAGAAAAGATTGTCGCCTACAGCGGCAATCATAAAAAAGAGTATGTCGACAAAGAGATCAGCAAAGAGGCGGAAGAAATTTTAAGCGGACGCAAGAGTCGCCTGTTCAATGTGGAAGATGTCAAAATTCCGATTACGTCTAATGATGAACGCAAACATTATTCGCAGGTGTTTTCACCAATCCTCGTCTACGGTGAAGCGATGGGAATGGTCGTCATTATGGATGACGATACGGAAGACGAGATGACGGACACGGAAGTGTCGATGGCCAATATGACAGCGCTGTTTTTCGGAAAGCAGATGGAATAAGAAAACCGTGTCGTTTCATAAACCTGATAAAATGTACTTTAACGGCATAGCTTTAGCTATGCCGTTTTTTATGTGTTCATTTATAGTATACTTTATAGGTAAGCTTTGAATGCGAGATTTTAAGGTCATCATCATAATTGTTATGTTATCGATTTGATAATTGGCTTTGAAAGTCGTTTGTTCCTTATTTTCTTTGCGCTTTTTCTGCAACAGTCAAACAGACCGTTTAAAACTCGGCCTGTTTACTTTAAAAACACTTGGTTGTTTTTCATTTATTCCAGCGGAAATTTTTCAATGATTCCTGAAATTTCCTTCGCACACACCTCGTAATTAAACTCCATCAGCCAATGGCCTGCGCCCTGCAGCTGAACAAACTTATACTCGTTCATCATATATTTGTGTGCCGTATCAACCCCTGTTTTGCCGCTATAGAGATCCGCTGTACCCCAAATATAGAGTACAGGCATCACGACATCACCAAAAGGAATATCTTCTTCAAATTTTTGCATGTCAAGCGCTTGCAAAAACTTTGGCCGATACCAGTTAATCGTCGCCGTCAGTGCGCCAGGCTGTGTAAACAACGCCTTATACACTGCCAATATGTCTTCAGGAAAGCCTTCAGGGTAGACTGCCCACAGTTTTGCGTAATGGTTCTCGGCATACTCCCGCTCCGATTTGCCGGGTTCTAAAAAATCGAAAATATACTGGCTCTTTTTACGCTGCGCCGGATCTTTAATGACGACTTCGAGATAATCTTTTGTATACGGCGTCGCCAGTGCCGAATATGTCTGAATTCTCTCTGCATAAAGTGTTACGAGCACCCAGCCCATGTTCGCGCCCCAGTCGTGGCCGACGAGATGAAACTTTTTACCTTCGTCATAATAAGCCGCCAATGCCATCACGTCGCCGGCCAGCTTGCGGTGCGTATAGTGTTCCATTCCGTCAGGGCGCGCGCCTTCGCTGTAGCCCCGCTGGTCCGGCGCAAGGCAGCGATAACCCTTCTGCGCCATTTCGATCATCAGGCGTTCCCACATTACAGAGCTTTCGGGAAACCCGTGCAAAAACACGATCAACTCTCCGCCTTTGTTCTCCATCCCGCTTATTCTGCACGAAAAAGTAAAACCATTCGCCTTAAGATCTACTTGTTGAACTTTATACACTTTTTCCTACCTCCTGTATAATATTGATATCATTCAAACAAAATTGAAACTATCTTTATCTCTTACGCTAAATCCCGCTACTCTTTAACACCAGACAGCTGATGCTCCCTGAGATAAATGCGCATATATTTGTACTGTTCCTCTTATTTCCTTTTTATGCAAACTATGCTATGATAACCATAATCAAAGCGCTTCTATCTGATGATCATCTATTAAGAGAGGACAAAACCTATGTCCGGCACATTCGGTTTTTCTTACGTCGGTTTCATTTATCTGCTGATGCTTACAATCCCAAACCTGATTTGGACGAAACGTCAGCCGGCAGGCTATCATTATAAAAATGAAAACAGACTACTCCTGTTATGCGAACGCATTGGGCAGGTATGTGTAACGTGCACCGCGTTGATCTTTGCCGACTACAACCCGAAAGGCTTCTCACCGTGGAGCCTCTGGCTTATCGCCTCCTTTGTCTTTATGCTGCTGTATGAAAGTTGGTGGATTCGATATTTTCGAAGGGAAAAAACGCTGAATGATTTTTACAGCAGTTTTCTCGGCATCCCGGTCGCCGGCGCTACACTGCCCGTTATCGCCTTCTTGCTGTTGGGTATTTACGGCAAAGTAATCTGGTTAATTCTTTCTGTCATTATTCTGGGTATCGGCCATATCGGCCTTCACCTGCAGCATCGCAAAGAGAATCGGCCTTCGGCTAAATGAAAACAGGCAATTTGTTTTCGTTTTGATCAATAGCTGCTTTTCATTTTTTGTTATTTTTTTAACGAATTTATGACCCCATCATTTAAAAATTAATACCAGCATACGAAGCGCAGAAAGAAGAAACATTAACCCCTGCACGAATAACACGATAGCAACGTATTCAATAACTCCTTTTACTTTCAGATAACCTTGTGCAATATTGTTTAAAAGGCTGATATCTATCAACATAGTAACCAGAGAAACTGTCAATAAAATTATTGAATGAAAAAACAGCTTATAAATAGTCTTATCACTACTGATATCTTTAATAGATTGAAACTTCCGGTCTTCATTTAACGATATCAACAACGTTACGCCCGCCAATTCAAATCCCGCGATTGTCGCAGACAAAGATATAACGTCCATGCTTATCAAAGAAGTCAGTTTTTCTAATGGAATAATTTTAGATACATAGATTATTGTGCAAATAAGTACTCTGAAAACAAATCCAGCGCTCCAATGAAAGAGTGCAAAATATTTCTCGTGATAAAATAGTTTGGTAATCTTTTTCAATGACATAATCCTTTATATTATTTCACTATTCGACAAAGTCTCTTATGAAAACGATTATAGCATATGCATAAACTATAACACAAGTATAAATGATTTTACGAACCTGCGATTTAACCGCCAACAAACAAACGACGCAACACAATGAGTATGTTACGTCGTTTGTTTTATAAGCTTATTTTACTTTTAAGACCGCCTTATCTATTATTCCAACTCCATTATCAGCTGGCCTTTTTCCACCGTATCTCCCTGCGAAACGTAAATATGAGAAATTTTACTGTCGTGCGGCGCAAGGATTTCCGTTTCCATCTTCATCGCTTCCACAACGGCAAGAGGTTGATTCTTTTTCACTTCCTCACCAATTTCAACGTTGATGCGAATCATCGTGCCGTTAATCGGCGGTGAAACCTGGTTTTTATTGTTCACATCTGCCAGGCGCGTCGACTGCTGCATCGCCGTCGGCTTGCTTTTTTCATCTTTAACATAAACATTCCGTCTGAACCCATTGATTTCATAGATAAATTCACGATTGCCGTCCTGATCAATTTCCTTACCGATATGAATCAATTTCACGATACAACGAATGCCTTTGGCCACCTCTACTTCCGTTTCTTCGCCAACGGCAAGCCCGTTGAAAAACGCGTGTGACTCCATCTGAATATAATCGCCGTAATCGCGCAGGAATGCCATATATTCATCATAGACCTTCGGATACAGCGCTGCGCTGAGCACGGAGCGCATATTCAATTCCCGGCCGTAACGCTCAAGGTAATCCTTGCGGATCTCGTCAAAATCAACATCTTCAAGCAATTCGCCCGGACGCACCGTAATCGGCTCCTGCCCTTTGAGCACAAGCTTCTGGAGCCTTTCGTCAAACCCGCCTTCCGGCTGACCGATCATCCCTTTATAATAGTCGACAACCGAATCCGGAAATGCCAGAACTTCCGCTTTCTCATAGATGTTTTCTTTCGTGATGTCGTTTTGCATCATAAACAGCGCCATATCGCCGACAGATTTTGAAGAAGGCGTGACTTTAACGATATCGCCAAATATTTCATTCGCTTCCTCATACTTTTCAAGCAGTTCTTTAAATTGACCGCCAAAACCAAAGCTTTCCGCCTGCTTTTTAAAATTCGTGTACTGGCCGCCCGGAATCTCGCTCTCGTAGACTTCCGCCGTCGGCGTAATCATGCCCGATTCAAATTCCGCATACACTTTGCGCACATCTTCCCAGTAATCACTGAGCAACTGCAGGGCCTCTGCGTCCAATTCCGTATCGCGTTCCGTGTTTTGAAGCGCCGCAACGATGCTGTTCAGGCCCGGCTGACTTGTCAGCCCGCCCATCGCATTCAGTGCCGCATCCGCAATATCCACACCCGCTTTGCTGGCTTCCAAGACGGAGGCGATCGCGTTGCCGGACGTATCATGCGTATGGAAATGAATCGGAATCTTCACTTCTTCTTTCAACGCTTTGAACAGTTCATACGCCGCCTGTGGTTTCAGCAGGCCGGACATATCCTTGATACACAAAATATGCGCGCCCATCGCTTCCACTTCTCGAGCCTTTTTAACATAATAGTCCAAATCGTATTTCGTCTTCTTCGGGTTTAAAATATCGCCTGTATAACAAATGCAAACTTCTGCAATCTTGCCATTTTTAAGCACTTCTTCCGTCGGCAATTTCGTCGCTTCAAGCCAGTTCAGCGAATCGAAGATGCGGAATACATCAATGCCGGCTCTGGCAGACTCTTCTACGAAAGCAGTAACGATATTATCCGGATAGTTCTTGTAGCCAACCGTATTGCAGCCACGCAGCAGCATCTGAAACATAATGTTCGGAATGCGCTTGCGCATCCTTTTCAGCCGCGTCCACGGCGACTCTTTTAAGAAGCGGTAGCACGTATCATACGTTGCGCCTCCCCATATCTCCAACGAGAACAAATCCGCTTCATACACCGATACCGGCCGTGCGATATCCAGCATATCGCGCGTACGCAGTCTCGTAGCGAACAACGACTGATGCGCATCGCGGTATGTCGTGTCCGTCAGCAGCAGCTTCTTCTGCCCTTTTACATAATCCACCACTGCTTCCGGCCCCTTTGCATCCAATAGCTGTTTGAGTCCATCCCGCACTTCAAGCCCATCGATATTTGGAATTATCGGCGAACGATAATCTTTCTTTTCTCCCTGCGTTTTATTGATAATCATTTCGCTGAAATACCGCGCCAGTTTTGCTTCCGTATCACGCGTTTTCGGCTCTTCGAACAACTCCGGATGTTCGTCGATGAAAAGCGTGTTACACTCGCCGCGCTTAAATACTTCGTGCTGCAAAACATTGATCAAAAAATCTTTGTTTGTGCTGATCCCTTCAATGATATGTTCTTTCAGCGCGCGCAGCGCGCGCAGGCGCGCACGTTCAAACGTCGTATCCCAGACGATGGTTTTAACAAGCAGGCTGTCGTAATACGGCATAATCTCGGCGCCCGTAAAACCATTGCCGCCGTCTAAGCGCACGCCGTTGCCCGACGCCGTACGGTACACTTCGATCTTACCCGTGTCCGGCATAAAGTTATTCTTCGGATCTTCCGTCGTAATACGGCACTGAATCGAAAAGCCGCGCGGCCGGACATCTTCCTGCGTGCGAATGCCGATCGCATCACTGTCCAGGCGGTAACCCTGCGCAATTAAAATCTGCGTTGCAACAATATCGATACCGCAGGTCATTTCCGTTACCGGATGTTCCACCTGGATCCGCGGATTCATTTCCATAAAATAGTGATTGCCGTTTCGATCCAATAAAAACTCGACCGTACCCGCATTCACATAGCCGATCGCCTTGGCCAGCTTTACGGCATCATCACAAATCTCTTTACGTTTTTTATCATCGATCGCAAGCGAAGGCGTAAATTCGATCACCTTTTGATGCCTTCGTTGAATCGAACAGTCGCGCTCGTATAAATGCACGACGTTCCCATATTTATCTGCCAGAATCTGCACCTCGATATGGCGCGGGCTGTCCAGATACTTTTCCGCAAACACATCGCCGCGGCCAAACGCCTTTTTCGCTTCGCTCGTCGCATTGCGGAATTCGTTCTCCAGCGCACTCGCTTCGCGTACGACGCGCATTCCTCTTCCGCCACCGCCGAACGATGCTTTTAAAATAATAGGATAACCCCATTCTTCGGCAAACTTTTTTAACTCCCCAATATTGGCAACCGGCTTGGTCGTCCCACCTAAAACGGGAATATCGACGCTCTTGGCAAACTGCTTGGCCGCAACCTTATCGCCAAAGATTTGCATCACATCCGCCGTAGGGCCGATAAACGCAATGCCCGCACGTTCACACGCGCGCACAAATGCCGGATTCTCTGCTAAAAAACCATACCCGGGGTGGATTGCATTGACCCGCCTTGCCTTGGCAATTTCCAGAATCTTGTTGATATTTAAATAAGCGCCAACCGGCGTATCTTCCGCATCCAACATAAAGGACTCGTCCGCTTTACTCCTGAATAAAGATAATTTATCTTCTTTAGAATATACCGCCACGCTCTTTAAACTCAATTCACCTGCCGCCCGCATAATCCGAATCGCAATTTCTCCGCGATTTGCGATTAATATCTTTCTGAACTCCTTTATTTCCATACAAAATCCTCCCGGATAAAACTCATTATATAAAAATATAATTCTCAATATTATATCATAAATTCCTCAAAATAAAAGAGCTAAAAAATAAAAATTCAAAGAAATTTATAATTATGCATCAAAATTTATAATCATATTTTGTAGTGCCATTGACATCGGGATAAAATTTTTTATACTAATATTTAAACTGGTTATAATTAAGGAAAAGAAAAAATGGACCTTCCGCTAAAAAAAGATTGTTTATCCTCTTTTATTCTACTCTCTATATCAATGCCATTGCCTTTGGCGGCGGGTTTGTCGTCATTCCACTCTTGCGCAGGCGTTATGTCGACGAATACGGCTGGATCGATGAAGACGAGATGACGGATTTAATCGCCCTGTCTCAATCGGCCCCGGGCACGATTGCCGGCAACTTCGCCATGCTCATCGGGCATCATATCGCAGGCTTTTGGGGCACACTTGTCACGCTGATCGCCAGCATTATCCCGGCTACTGTTATTATCACGCTCGTCGCCTGCTTCTACCATACGTTTCATAACAACCTTATCGTTGAGCGGATTATGCGCGGAATGCAGGCCGGTGTTGTCGCCGTTATTCTGAATCTGGCCATCGAAATGTTCAGCAGGCAACTAAAGATAAAAGAGTGGTTCAGTACCACCCTCCTTTGCGCCGCATTCATCACTTCTTATCTGCTCAACATCGATGCAATCTATATCATACTTACCGCCGCGGCCGCCGGTATCATCCATTCTTATTATTTGATTAAAAAAAGAGGACAACCGTTATGACACTTTATTGGGAAATCTTCCTGACCTATTTTAAAATCGGCCTCTTCAGCATCGGCGGTGGTCATGCCGCCCTGCCCATCGTCCAGGATGTCGTCGTCAATCAGAAAGCCTGGTTGAGTATGATGGAATTTACCGATATGCTGACCATTACCGAAATGACGCCAGGCCCACTCGTCATTAATAACGCCACGTTTGTCGGCAACAAACTGGCCGGCGTTCCCGGCGGACTTGTCGCCACACTTAGCTGTATGTTGCCTTCCTTTCTTATTGTCCTGCTGCTCGCTTACCTCTACAAACGTTATAAGACCCTGACTGCTGTCAACGGCGCGCTGTACGGCATACGGCCAGCCGTCAACGGGCTGATTGCCGGCGCCGCGCTGTCCTTGCTCCTCGTCGCCCTGTTCGGCACGAATACACTCCATCAAATTTCCTTTGGGAGTTTTGATTTCATTATGTTTGTCTTAATTTTACTTGCGTTTATTTTTCAACGCAAAAGAAATGTCAACCCTATTATCATTATTCTTTCCTGCGGTGCAGCCGGGCTTTTCATATACTCGATAATCGGCATATAAAAATGGATGCTTTCACATCCACTTATCATTTTTTATTAAAAAAAGCTGTATTACAGCTAAACCTTTTTCTGTATCATCGCAATTATTTGTTTGATCAGCTCTCTTCTCGCATCTTCTGTCCAGTGTTCCAAATTTAAAAACCCGCCCGATAAATTTTCCTTAAGCCAATCTTCTTCCATAAACAAATCAATCAGTTTATCCGGGTCAACATCTTCGTTTCCGGTAATGATATAACTGATACTGACATGGAATATATCACATAGTTGCACCAACGTACTATAATCCGGCTTTCTTCTGCCCTGTTCATACATGCCAATCGTACTGGCCGAAAGAGAGACTTTTTTGCCTAACTCTTCTTGGGTTAAATTTTTTTGTTTGCGCAGCTCTCTTAATCGTTCGCCCATATTATCAACCATGTCTCAAGCCCCCTTCACAAATCTCGTCGACTTCTCCGAATATACTGATTTTTACATTTATTATAATATACTAAATTTCCGCGAACAACATATCGTGCGATAAGTGTGGTTAAATAGACAACATGTGTGAACTTTCAATAAAAAAACTCTCTGAAAAAGAGAGTTTTTTATCATTTTATTCATTTGTATATTACTTTGAAACGCCTATTGTGTCGTAATTGTAAACTTACACCGATAGATATCCGACAGCAGAATCGAATTGGAAGATTCCTGCACTGAGTGCATCGACAAATACAGCGTATTGCCCTTTCCCCAGAGTATCTTGCGGTTCGACAACCGAACCTCTGACAATAGCTTCGCAGATGCACCGCTTTCAACCATCATAATGTGAATGTTATAATTCAACCCGCCTTCCGTTGTGCGCTCACCGTAAACCAGCATCGAGCCCTCGGCATTCAGCGCCACACAATACAGCGAACTGCCGCTATGTAACTCCCTTTTTTCCCCACTTGCGGTACTGTATGAAAACAATCTGCTTTCCGCCTCATCCACTTCAATATAGACGGCTATACCCGCAACCTCATTTGCATCAAAGTCTATAATACTTTCTGCCAACAGCTCCGGTTTTCTGTTCTTCTTAATTGCAAACAAAGATGTTTTGTCGCTGCCATCTTTCTGCGCCGATACGAAAATAATATTTTCATCCTGGAAATGACGTATTTTTGTAATCGCGTAATTTTCGCCCATCATCTCGCTCAAATCATACAATAAAACCGGTTCATCGGCACTGGCCTTTCCCAGTTTAATTTCCCCCTTGCTCGTGCCATAAATCGCCCAGTCACCGGACATAATCACCCCTGTACTGACAAGTTCATCCGGTTTTGATATCCGAACCAGCCGCGTCTTATCCATCGTCACATATAACAACTGTCTTGCTGTCGCTTCGTTTTGTGTGGATTGCGTGACGTAATAAATACCCGCCATATCCGGCTCAAAACATGCACTTACGTGGGTCGCCATATCAAAATTTACGATGGCCGGCTCCTCCGTACTGCCGACTTCATAAACCATCGTCGTCAAATATTCTTTATCGGCAATCAGCGTGTTGTCCGTTTGTGCAGGTGCAATCAACAGCAAATGGTTCTCTTTTTCGTCAATTTCATATGCCACACCTTTAATGAGGAAATCGTTCGATTTTACGTTGGCGGACTTTAAGCCTCTGGCCGGTTCATTTTCTATTAATATCGGCACGTCACGCTTGATGTGTATCCGACTGTACACCCCAATGCCTACTACAAATATCAACACTACAAATGTCAGTGCAATCCATTGCTTCTTCATTTGTCTTCTCCCTGCGCATCCGTCGATTTTATTTTCTTTGATGGCAAAATCACGCTTACAAGTGTGCCTTCCCCTTCTTTGCTTGTCAACATAACGTCGCCGCCATGCTTGGTTATAATCTGGCGTACGATGGAAAGGCCCAGACCGACACCGCCGCGCTCTCTGCTGCGCTCTTCATCAACGCGGTAAAACGCTTTAAATACATCCTCCTCCATCGTGCGCGGAACACCAATACCGTGATCCCGAAAGTCAATATGGATATACCCTTTTCCGTCTTCCAGAGCCGTTATTTTAATCCTGCCACCTTCGTAAGAATACTTGATCGCATTGTCGATGATATTGATAAATACCTGCTTCAACCGATCATAATCTCCATAAATGCGCGGCAGCGGAGACGAGACATATTCAATATCGATACCGTAACGCATGCTGCGCATGCGCATCTGCTCAATAACTTCGCTTAAAGCCTCGCTGACATCCATATCCTCAAACGTCATCGAAAAATCCATCTTCTCGTAATTGCGCATTGACAGTACATCGTCGACCAACCTGGAAAGGCGGCCGCCTTCACTGTAGATAACATCCATCGCTTTGCTGGTTACTTCCGCATTATCCGTTCCGCGCCGCTTTAACATATCCGCATATCCGATAATCGTCGTCAGCGGTGTCCTTAATTCGTGAGAGATGCTGCTTAAGAACTTATTCTGTTCTTTCATCAACATTTTGTCTCTCGTAATATCATTAATGATAATCAGAACATCAATACCGATGCCCTCATTGTCAATCCTGCGCACATTGATACTGAAGGATTTTTCGTCTAAATCTACACTGCGGACGAGCTCGCTCTCTTCATTTAATTGCGCAACGAGCTCCTTTAACTCCGGTAACATCGCCAGCTGTATGCCCTCGTCCGACATCTCCTCGTAGCCGAAAAACTCCTTGACTTTCGTATTCAGCATGACGATTTTACCGTCTTGATCCAACGCGATGACCCCGCTGTCGACCGACGAAAGCATCAATGTCAGTTCCGCTTGTTTTTCTTCGAAATCCTGTATGCGCTTTTGAATTTCATCAGCCATCTGGTTAAAATTCTCACGAAGTAAATCTACTTCATCTCGCGTTTTAAACACGACAAACCGCTTGTCCAAGTCGCCTTTGGCCATGTTTCGGCTCATCTGCGTTACTTCCGTAATCGGCTCCATAATGCGCTGATTCAACCAGAAAAGCACGATAAAAATAATAACAACCGCAATGATCGTCGCGACGACAAACAGGCCCGATGTATACGTGACAAGGTTGTCCATCATGCCGATCGAATAAGCAATGCGCACGACCCCAAGGATATCTTCACCATCGAGAATCGGCACCGCATACATCAAATAACTCCTGCCGCTCAGCACCGTATAGACATAAGCCTTTTGACCGGATTGAAACGATGCGTTTACCTCCATTGCCGGATAGCTCGATTCCATTTCAACAGTTTCAACTTCGATGTCCGCTTCGCTCGCACTGTCGGCAATAATTGTAACGCCCGCGTCTGAATAACCGTAGATATGCACACGTGACGCTGTAATTGTTTGAAACCGAACGGCAAGTTGACTCGCCAATTCCGTCAATGAATCAATATTTGCCAGATCGATATTTCGTTCTCTGGCGACGCTGATTTCCTGTGCCGCAATCAATTGAATTTCTTCAGAAAATGCACCGAGATATTCAAGCGCATTATTGACCGCGTAGTTTTGCATCGCACCGGTAATAAAAAAGCTGACAGACACCAAACAAATAATCAGCGCAGCAATGTTATATAAAATTATTTTCGCTCGAAAGCTCAAATGCATTTTAACATTTCCTCATTTTATACCCTCTGCCGAAAACTGTTTCGATATAACGCGCAGAAGTATTTTCTTCAATCTTTTTTCGCAGGCGCTGGATATGCATATCTACCGTGCGGCTGTCACCGGCCTTTTCATAATCCTTCCAAATGACACTAATGAGATCTTCGCGCGTAAACACTTTATCCAAAGAACTCATAAACAATTCCAGCAGGTCAAACTCTTTCGGCGTTAAGTGGATTTCGCTTCCCGCTACTGTCACGGTGCGGCTTAACGCATTCAAGACAATATCCCCATTAACGATATTATTGTCATTTGCTTCCGTATTCACATTTGAAAGCTCACTGCGCCGCAGGAGCACTTTAATGCGCGCAAGCAGCTCCCGCATATCAAACGGCTTCGTGATATAATCATCCGCTCCCAACTCAAGGCCCAACACTTTATCGATAATATCTGTCTTGGCCGTCAGCATCAGAACCGGAATACTGCTTTTTTTCGTGATTTCCTTACACACGTCAAAACCGTTCATCCCCGGCAGCATCACATCCAGCAATACCAGGTCTACATTTTCTTTCTCGAACGTCTCCAACGCCTGAAGCCCATCGTAACAGGTCAGCACATCGTAGCCTTCAAACTCCAGTTCCATTTTCAACAATTCACAGATCGCCTGCTCATCGTCCACTACCAATATTTTCTTATTCATCCATAACTCCACACGGTAATTAGTAGCCCCTATTATACAATAAATTACCCCGCTTTAAAACCCCTATTTCTCCAGACGTCTGTGACAAAACATTTGCGGAGCAAATCGACATTTATTTTGTTTTTCCTTTGCTATAATGAATAAAAAATGTGAGGAAGAAATGTTATATTCACTAAAAGACGACAAAAAAAAGTCTTCCATAAAGGACAAGCTTCGCTCGCCCGAAGTAAAGGAAGCCATCGCGTATTCGGCGATGTCCTTTCTCATCGCAAGAAGCGTGGTACTGCAATACATATCGCCCTTTATCTTCGGCTTTTTAACATACGCCATATTAAAGAAAAAGCAACGTATCCCCGCGGCATTTGCCGCGCTTGGCGCTTTAACGCTCGGCGATATGTATATTACGATGCGCGTCGGCATCGTACTGCTGCTCCTTTACGGCGCCAGTTTTGTCGATTTCTTCAGTACAAAGAACTTTCGCACGGCTCTCTCCGGCGCTTTGGCAACACTCATCGCCTCTTTTTTAACCCTCAGCTTAACTTCTTCACCGATGATTGATATGATCATTTACACAGCAGAATCCATCAGTGCGCTGTGTACATATTTCATCTACTACGTCGGCCTTGAAGCTGCCGGCACCTACCGTAAGCATAAGGCCTTCAGCGATGAAGAAGTCATCTGT
>CALGIV010000080.1 GCA_937914785.1 uncultured Eubacteriaceae bacterium
TCGTCGGGAAAAACGAAAAAGTCGTCGCATCGCCGATCGCGCCGATGTTCTGCCCGCGATACTGCCCCCCGATAGCCTGTGCCGCATCCTCTACGACCGCAACAGAGTACTCACTGGCCAACGCCTTGATTTTATCCATTTCGGCCGCCAGACCAAACAGGTGCACCGGCATAATCGCTTTGGTCTTTACGGTAATCTTCTCTTCAATTTTGTCTGCATCAATATTAAACGTGCGCGCATCGATATCGACAAACACCGGCGTCGCGCCGACCGCGGAGATCGATTCCGCCGTCGCAAAGAACGTAAACGGCGTCGTAATCACCTCGTCGCCTTTGCCGACCCCCAATGCCTTAAGCGCCAGCACCAGCGCATCCGTCCCGTTCGCCACGCCGATGGCATGCCCACATCCAACATACGCACAAATTTCTTCTTCCAGTGCTTTGCAATTGGGCCCGGAAATATACTGACCGGATGCCAGCACGGCAAAAACCACTTCCTTTATTTCAGCTTCTATACTGTAATACTGCTCTTTTAAATCCAACAGGTTAATCTTCATCTATTCCTCCGAATCCCAGCCTTCTATTAATCTAAAGACGACTTCACGCGCTGCAAAAATGCCTGCGCACGCCGGCACGAATACCATACTGGCCGGCGGGTGCTCCTTGACCAATGGAGCTTCTTCACTATAAACGACACACAATCGGTCGACCTGCCGTTTCTTAAGCTCATAGCGCATTTTGCGCGCCAGCGGGCATACCTTCGTTTCGTAGATATCGGCAACGCGCAGCCTGTCCGGCTGCGTCTTGTTGCCCGTGCCCATACAGCTGATCAGCCCAATGCCCTTCTCCGCGCAATACTGTACGATGGCCAGTTTCGCACCGATGTCGTCCACCGCGTCGATGACCGCATCCATATCGCCGATGGCCTCCGCTACATTATCCGCCGTAATGCGTATATTTTTAGTATTTATTATAATATCTGGATTGATATCGCGAATCCGCCGTGCCGCCACCTCACATTTATCTTTACCAACCGTCGAGCGCAACGCGTACAACTGGCGGTTCAAGTTGCTTTCGGCGACGGCATCGCAGTCTATTATGGTTATATACCCAATACCACTCCGCGCAATTGCTTCCGCGGCGTAAGAACCTACGCCGCCCAGACCCGCAATGGCCACGCGTGCCTTTTGCAGTACGGCAAAGTTTTCATCTCCGATCAGCTTGATCGTCCGTTCACTCTCCACCGGCTACATTTGCTCCGGCGCATCAATGCCAAGAATATCCAGCGCATTCTTCAGTACGATCTCAACCGCCGTGATCAATGCGATGCGAGCCGCCATCAACGCCTCATCCTCCACGCGCACGCGGCAACTGTTATAAAACGTATGAAGCTGCGCGGCCAATTCGACGGCATACTTCGGAATTCTGCTCGTATCGAAATGCTGAGCGGCGAGAATGATTTCTTCACCAAAACGCGCCAAAATTCTGATCAAGGCGATTTCCGCATCTTCCTGTAAAAGGCTCATATCAGGTTCAGAGCGAACCCTTTCTTCTTCACACTGGCGAATGATACTGCAGATACGCGCGTGTGCATATTGTACGTAAAACACCGGGTTGTCGTTCGACTTTTCTACGGCCAAATCCAGATCAAAGTCCATATGCGTATTCGGATTATACAAATTGAATAAAAAACGTGCCGCATCTTTGCCTACTTCACTGACCAGGTCGCTTAAAGTAATGATCTCGCCTTTGCGCTTCGACATTTTCACGACTTCTTTTCGGCGCACCAGGCGCACAAACTGCGTCAACACGATATGCAGTCGATCTTTCCCGACGCCGGCCGCTTCCATCGTCGCACTCAGGCGCGGTACGTAACCGTGATGATCGGCGCCTAAAATATCGATCGCAATATCGAAATTACGCTCGATCAGTTTGTTGACGTGATAAGCGATATCCGGCGTGATGTATGTCGGCGTACCATTGCTGCGTACCAGAACAAAATCTTTATCGCATCCCAGGCGCGTCGCTTCAAACCATAGCGCGCCGTCTTTTTCATACGTATACCCCTTTTGCCGGATCAACTCGACTGCCTGCGGGACCTTATCGTTTTCATACAGGGAAGATTCTCTGAACCAGTTGTCATACGTAATGCCGTAGCGCTCGAGCGCCTGCTCCATATCGGCGATATTTAATGCCAAACCGAATTGCGCCAGGGTACGCTGCCGCTCGTCGCTCGCCACTTCAAGCAAGTCGCCACTGTGCTCCTTGGCATATTCCAGTGCGATATCCTTGATATAGTCTCCAACGTAGCCATCTTCGGGAAACGTAAAATCCCGGCCAAACATCTCCAGATAGCGTGCCTCTAAAGAAGCGCCGAACTTCGCGACCTGATTGCCGGCATCGTTGACATAAAACTCACGATAGACGTCGTATCCGGCCCAAGCCATCACTTCGGCCAATACATCGCCAACCGCGCCGCCCCGGGCGTTGCCGATATGCACCGGCCCGGTCGGATTCGCGCTGACAAACTCAATGATCACGCGCTTTGACATCCCAATATTACTTTTGCCGTATTCACTCCGGCGCGCAAGGATCTCTTTTACGACATCTTCATAATAGCGATGAGACAGGCGGAAATTGATAAAGCCGGCGCCTGCAATCTCAACAGCCTGGATATAGGTGCCCTGCGTATCGATACCCTTGACGATGTCTTCGGCAATCGCACGCGGGTTCTGCTTTAACTGCCGCGCCAGCTGCATCGCCGTATTCACAGAAAACTCACCAAAAGACTGCTCCTTTGGCATTTCAATTTTAACTTCCGCAGCGGCAAGCTCGGCACCGACAGCACCGGCCGCCCTTGCGACAATAGCGGCAATTTGCGCACGCGCCTGATCCAATATGCTCATCATTTTTTCACCTCGAAAACTAATTCTGGTTCACGTGGATGCTGACGATGTTGTTGCCCACCATCATC
>CALGIV010000081.1 GCA_937914785.1 uncultured Eubacteriaceae bacterium
GAGATATTGGCGTGACTGGAGTTCAGACGTGTGCTCTTCCGATCTACTATGACGAAAGCAAATACGACTACTTTGCTTTACATTATTTTATACTTCAAATCCGGCACTGTAAAACTAAATACAATAATGCCCGCACCATCCTGTAAAAGAACAAAAATACGCTGACCTGTAACAATGCCACTGCTGCCGACAACAATGATAGTATGGCATACAATAACAAAAACAACAGGGCAGGCAAGGCTGAGGCGGCGAAACGTTCTCCGGCTCCCAAAGTGCATACAGCGTTACATCTTCCCCGGGCATAGAAAAGGTACTGCCTGTATACCACACCGCTGCCATCCGGATTCATCGTCCAACCGATAAAAACATAACCCGGTCTGGTCAGATTTCCCACATTACCCAATACAGTCACGATATCGCCCTCATTATATGGGTTATTTAAATCTATGGGCACATTTCCATCCGTTGAACCATTCCCATCGTAGGTAACCGAAAAAACAGGAACGTCCGAAGTTGTCAATTCTACGGGAATATTAATAATATGCGTACTGTTTGCATCAAGCTCTACCACTTCTCCGGCAACATTCCCCGTTCTCATCGCTGTTAAAATACCCTCTCCGCTTTGCGTCGCATAAATACCGGCACCGCCAGGGTCACTCGCCACAGCACCTGTACCGGACGAAATACCCCATAAATAGTCAAGATAACTGGTCATGTTTTTCCCGTCCTGATAAGGGATTTTATAGGCCTCATCGTAGTATTCAACACGGGAGTAATTTTCTATAATCCGCGAACTGTCGGTTGCGGTAATTATTCCGTCTCGTGCAATAACGGCGCCATAATACCCCATACTGTCCAAGCCATACGCATAAGTAAAGCCTTCTACAGTGCTGTTTTGTATTGCATCAATATCTCCGCCAGCAAACACCCCGCCACGGCCACCCGTACCAGTAACTCGACTATTTGATGCAGCAAGATTCTCATTTAATACATACACCCCATAGCTGCTCGACGAACTATTGCCCGTCCCGACAAGCGTACCGTCCGTTATAACAATACTGCCGCTGCTCGCACTGCGCACGCCGTAAATACCACCAACGCCAGTTACTTCGCCGCCATTAATCGTATAACCATATACCATTAAAATGCCCGCATAAGCCACGCCCTGAGCCGTACCGGTAACCACAGCTCCCGGCCCAACACTGATGCCTGCCCGGTCGCCCTGAATACCATGTGCGACATTCAAAGAACCGCCATTGCCGGTTAAAACACCGTCTACAATCGTGGGCCCGCCCACATATACGCCAATACAGGCATTGCCAACTATCTGACTATCGCTGGATATGTCCATCGCAACCGACATAACATGCGCGTTGTCACAAAATATACCATATGCACCATAAGAAGACGCTACGCCAACCCCATCAATGCGGCTGCCCTGCGATACCGCAATACTGCCGCCGCTGAACACCCCGTATTTAGGCGCATCCGTAATGTTGGCATTAATACCCGTACACTCTCCATACAGAACACTGCCCCCTGTGACAATTACTTCACTGCCCCGCGGAACAGAAGTAATGCCATCGGTGAAGCCTGTCGACCTCACTGTTGCTCCGCCATTAATGGTGATATTACCATACACGCGAATGCCGTAAATACGACTGATCTCAAGAACATCCTGATTATTTAAAATGATTTCACCCGGGCCGATGATGGTCAGACCGCCCGAACGAATAGAAATCAACTTGGCATTAACCGGACTGGCGTTCTGTAACTGTATTAAAACCGGCCCGTTAAACTGGCTGTAAATCTGCGTTTGCGGACCGATCGTATCTGTCGATGTCGTTATACCGCCATCTAAAGAATAATAGCCGTCGTTATATATTATCAAAAAATTGCCAATTTCCAATAAGCCGTCAATGGGCACGGCTAATAAATTAACATCTATTTTTACACACTTCCTTTTTCATAATAAAAAATATTTTTGCTAATAGCATTTAAGTAAATACAAACTGACTGAGTAAATATTATCGCATATTAAATTCAAAATTTAACGACAGTAAAATAATAAAAGAAACTTGCCCGATAAGAGATCAGACAATAATTAAAAATACAAATTTCGATGATAGTTTCTATTATTGTTTTTCAATCATCAAGCCAAATCCTTATCTTCTAAATCATACCTATCAATATTATATGACAAGCTCCACCTTTGGGTGTTTCGCTCCGGAAATATTTTGAACATAAGCTTAAAATATTGGTCATCAATAAACCGATCAATATTAATAAAATGTCGTTTAAAAATTCTATTCAAATCGATGATTAAAATACTGCTTGATTATAAAAAGTATATAAGCGATGGATGCAAAAGAAGCACTATCAGCAGCACAACAAAAAAGCGCATCCACGGGCTTCACCCTTGAAAAAACCATAGAGCTGCAACTATAAAAACAGGCCGGGAGAGATTATTCTCTCTTCCGACCCGTTTTGACAGCTATGCCATAACATCTTTTGAATCAATATCCAAAGACAGC
>CALGIV010000082.1 GCA_937914785.1 uncultured Eubacteriaceae bacterium
GCATCAGCCGTACGGCAGTGACGAATACACTGCGCTTATTGGCTCTGACCGACGAAGAAAAGACCGCATTGCTAAAAGGGCAGATTTCTTCAGGCCATGCACGCGCGTTGCTGTCGCTTCCGGAAGGTGTCAGCAGAATGGCGTGCTTAAAAGCCATTATCAAGAATAACCTGTCTGTACGCGAAACAGAAAAACTCGTTAAAAAAATCCTGACACCAAAAGAACGTGCCGAAAAGCCACGCGATGTCCATATCGTTCAAGTGGAAAACGAACTGGCGGAAGTCTTTGGCAGCAAAGTTTCGATTCAGGATACGGCGGGAAAAGGCAAGGTTTCGATCGAGTTTTATAACAAAGACGACCGCGACCGAATTTTGGAGTTCCTGCTCAAATTAACGAATTAAGCAACGAAGCGAGGCGTATTATTATGACAAAGAAACAAACACGTTCCATTGTCGTCACGGCACTGATCGGCAATGCACTGCACTTTATCCTGTGCTATTTATACAACCTTTTATATTATTCTATACCTCAGTCTTACCTGGCAGTATTAAGCGCCGTATTTTGCGTTTTCTCCCTTCTGCTGTGGTTCTGTGTTGGCGCCTGCTATAAGCGCTCGAAAACTTATACCACTGCAAAGGGAATTGCACTTGCGTTCGTCGCTGTTATCCCAATCCTGGTCTTTGTGTTGTTGCAGCAGTTTCTGCCGGTTCCCACAGTAAGTGCGACACAAAGCTGGATGATGTTCTTCTCGTTCGGTGCTCCCGTAATTTTCTGGCTCAATCCATTTCTTTACTTTGCGCCGATGTTATCGTTAAGTTTTGGCGCCGCCAGCCTGATCAGCATTGCGCTGATCCTGTTGGTAACTTTCCTTGGCGCGGCCCTTACACACAGTAAAGAGAAGCTGGCGGAAGAAAAGGAACCCGTAGCAGATAAAACTGCCAATGGAAAAGAAATTTCCGATGAAGCGGAAGCACCAGAAGAAGCCGAAGAAGTTGATACGGAGGCCCTGTCACAGGACATCCCTGCTGAAGACACGGTAGAAATTGCAGTACAAGAGAGTGCTGATGAAGCTTTTGCAGAAGCTGTGCCTCAGGAAGATTCTGGCGAAGACTCCGAAGAGGCTTCTCCTCTGGAAAACGCCATCAGGGACTCCGCTGAAATTGATCCCGATAAAATCGTCGAAGAACTCATCAAAGAGAGCGAAAAGGAAACGTAATTATGATTGAACAATCCTTAAAAAGGAGGTCAGGATGAATATTATTGATATTATCATCATCGCCGTTATCGGCATATTCGTCGTTTTAGGATATATCCGCGGTTTTGTCAACAGCATTATCTCGCTGGCCGGCATTGTCCTCGGCGTTCTGTTCGGACGCTGGTTTTATGAACCGGCAGCGGCAAAACTCGTCGCATCTACGAATATTCAACCGTCCATCACAAACTGGGTTGCCCAGCGCATCACCCCGACAATGATTAACGATGCGGCCAACATCAACGGACCAAAGCCGCTGGCCGACTGGTTCCGCAATCTTATCGACATCTCCGGCGGCAGCGTCGAACAAGTTTCCGCCAGTATTGCGGAGCTGATTATTAACGCATTGTGTTTCGTGGCAATCTTTATCGTCGTAATCATTATCATCAACCTGATCGGCATGTTATTAAATAAATTTTCCCAATTGCGCGGCATCAACCTGCTGAATAAAATCGGCGGCCTCGTTGTCGGCCTGATCAAAGGCGCGCTGCTATGCGCTGTTGTCGTCAGCGTCATCTACTTATTTACCGCCTTTAACGACACCTCGACCCTCGGAGAGCTAATGAGCCAGTCCTCGCTTGCCAACTGGTTCTACATCGGAAATTGGATTTTCTAGGAGGCCGGGCTGATGGCTGTACAAGAACCAATCGCATTAGGCGATATTATTCAAACGAAAAAACCGCATCCCTGTGGCTGTGACCGATGGGAAGTTGTCCGCATCGGTGTCGATATGAAAATTAAATGCCTGCAATGCGGACGAATTATTATGCTGCCGCGCATCGAGTTGAAAAGGAAAACGAAGAAGATTATTTCTTCAAAGGAGTAATACCTCCAAGTGCAAATAAAAGGGCTGTTGCGACGATTTAAACCGTAAGCAATCGTCCTTTTTTATATGGACTTGTTAAAAACTATTTAAAAGCAATTTGTTATTGCAGAGGTTTTAAGTCCATTTTATATTGCTGTATAGTAGATTTAATCAGTCAAGATTGCTTTCTTTTCTGACATTCTGATTATCGTTCCTGATGCTCTACTTTTGTGGAGCTAATAAGTCAAGTTTAAACCGCTATTCTTCTTATTGTTTTCCCCGCGCTTTTCCTCTAACTGAAAGGTGCAGAAAGCCGCCGGCAATTAAACTTTCCCGGGGAATCTTTTAGAGTTTTTTACGATGATTTGGTATTGTGATAAATGCAGCGTTTTAAAGTCAAGTTTCATTATATCAGCACTGAAATACATTTCTTGATACATGACTTGCATTTATGTAGAGTAATTAAGTCGACATTAAAGTGTTTTTTATGCCTTTTTCTTACTACGGTTTATTTTTTGTTTTCTTTGCGCTTTTCTATAACCTGAAAACAAAAGGTCGCCGGCGGTTGCATTTCAAAGAAAGTATTTCCTGCTCAGGCGGTAGCCATCCGGCGCTCAACAAGCCACTACTTTCGCACAAACAGCTGACATCTTGCTAATTCAGACCACATGATCGGGCTGATTCTCACTTGCCCCTCTTTGAGCTTTTAATCTACGTATATAGACATTCATTTCCCGGGCAATTTTTTGGCGGAGGCTTTATCAAGGCAATTGAATGTTGACAGGCGATAACGTTTTAAAGTCAAACTTTATTATATAAGAGGGAGATCCGCTGCTCAATCCGTCGCTGGGCCGTGTCGCCTCACTGAATTTAGCCGTGTATGCATCAGTTGAAGGCTTTTGTAATTGAATATGAGTTCAAAGCCAATTTACTATGCCAGAGATAAATAAATTATCGTTTCTTCTTCTACGCTTTTATTTCCAACTGTCTTTGCGCTTTTCCTGCAGGTGAAAAGCGCGCAAAACCCCGCGGCTGGTTAGAAT
>CALGIV010000083.1 GCA_937914785.1 uncultured Eubacteriaceae bacterium
AGAATAGTTACTATTATCGTTTTCAGGTGCCTTCCACGCCCAGATACCGGTATGTTCTTCACAGGGCGTCAGGCGCTTGTTTTCATCTATACGCGCGCAGGTAAGCGTGATCGTACCTTCATCTGTTTCAGCCGTCTCGTCGATAAGGTTAAAAATACGCTCCGCGCCGGCAAGCGCCATTAAAATGGCATTCAGCTGCTGCGACATCTGCGTGATCGGCTGTGAGAAGGAACGCGTATATTGCAGGAAGGAAGCGATCGTGCCGATGTCGAGGTAACCATTGATTGCCAGCAGTGCGCCTGCTATTGCGGACAGCGCGTAGTTGATGTAGGATAAGTTCATCATAACCGGCATTAAAATGTTGGCAAAAGTGTTTGCGCTCGTCGCCGCTTCGGCAAGGTTGTCGTTCATTTTGTCAAAAGCCTGGTTGACTTGTTCCTCGTGGCAAAATACTTTGACAACCTTCTGCCCTTCGATCATTTCTTCGATATAGCCGTTGGTCCTGCCGAGTTCCTTTTGTTGTTTTTTGTAATATAAAGCGCTTTTACCGCCAATTTTTTTAATAGCCGTAATCATGACAAACAGCATAACGACGACAAGGGCGGTCAGCAGCGGGCTTAAGATCAGCATCATGATAAAGACGCCCGTGACGGAAATGATCGACGAAAAGATATCCGTAATACTCTCGCCAAGCATTTGGCGCAAGGTGTCCGTATCGTTTGTAAACCGGCTCATCAGTTCGCCATGCGTGTGTGTATCGAAAAACTGAATCGGTAGCTTTTGCATATTCGTAAACAATTCGTTGCGGATTTTGTTCAACACCCCGGTCGAGACCGTCAGCATCAGGCGGCGGAAGACATAGGCGGCGATGATGCCTGCCAGGTAGATAGCGCCCATCAGGCACAGCATGCGGATGAAAGCGCTTAAGTCCGGACTTTGCTGCCCGATGAAAGGAACGATGTATTCGTTGATGATTGGTTTTAAAAAGTAAGTGCCTGCAACGCCTGAAAGCGAGCTGACAATGATGCAGACGATGATGATGGGAATACGTGCTTTGTATTCCATCAGGTAGGCAAGCAGACGTTTTAGCGTTTTACCCATATTTTGCGGTTTTGGCCGCGCCGCTTGCTTTTTTGCCATCTAAGCCACCCCCCTTTGTTGAGATTCGAAGACTTCTCGATAGATTTGGTTTGTTGCGAGCAGATCGCTATGCGTGCCGACCGCGTCGATATGGCCGTTGTCCATCACGATAATCTTGTCGGCATGCATCACAGAATTAATACGCTGTGCGATGATAATCATCGTTAAGTCCTGGTGTGTTTCAGAAAGGGACTGGCGGATTTTGGCATCTGTTGCCGTATCGACGGCACTCGTGCTGTCGTCTAAAATGATGATTTTTGGGTCTTTTAATAAAGCGCGGGCAATGCACAGGCGCTGCTTTTGTCCGCCGGAGACGTTGACGCCGCCCTGGCCTAAGTCCGTTTCGTATCCGTCCGGAAACGACATAATGAACTCGTGTGCCTGCGCGGCTTTACAGGCAGCGGTAATTTCTTCATCCGTTGCGTTATCGTTGCCCCATTTCAGGTTTTCTTTAATCGTACCGGAAAACAGCACATTTTTTTGCAGTACCATAGCGACTTTGTCGCGCAAGTTGTGAATTTTGTAGTCGCGTACGTCGTTTCCTCCAACGGACACACGGCCTTTTGTCGCATCATAGAGGCGCGGAATCAGCTCTTCCGATCTGCTGGACGAGCGTCGTCTTCGCCGAACCGGTGCCGCCGACAATGCCGACGACTTCGCCTGAGTTTATCGATAGATTGATATTTTTAAGCACAGGGCGCTCTTCGTTTTTACTGTAACTGAAGCTGACGTTTTCAAATTTGATCGCGCCATTTTTGACGGTGAGGTTTTCATCAGCATCTGTATCAATGATATCGATCTCTTCGTCGAAGACTTCGACGATGCGTGTGACAGAAGCGCGCGACAAAACCAGCATAACGAAGATCATCGAAATCATCATCAATGACATCAAAATTTGCATAACATAGCTGATAAAGCCCATCAATTCGCCTGTCAGCATCTGTCCGGCAATGATCTGCCTGCCGCCGAACCAGGAGATGGCAATCATACAGCCATACATCGTAAACATCATAGCCGGCATTAGGATGATCATAAACCGTTCGGCCTTAATTTGTGCGTGCATCAGCGTTTCTGACGCTTCGCGGAATTTTTGGCTTTCGTGGTCTTCACGCACAAATGCTTTTACAACGCGAATGGCGATTAAGTTTTCCTGAACGGAAGCATTCATCGAATCGTATTTATCCAGCATCTTCTGAAACAGCGGAAAAGCCTTCGTGGCAATAATGGCCAGGACCGCCCCTAAGAAGGGGATGGCCACCAAAAATATCGTTGCCAGCTGTGCGTTGATTTTAATTACCATAAATGTTGCACAGAACAGCATAATCGGTGCGCGAACCAAAATGCGTATGATCAGCATAAAGGCCAGTTGTGTGTTCGTGATGTCGGCAGTCAGTCGTGTGACGAGCGACGGCGTGCTGAACTTGTCGACATTAAAGAACGAAAAATCCTGTATTTTCTTAAAGAGAGCGCTGCGGATATTTTTTGCAAAGCCGACGCTGGCGACGGAAGCATACCGGCCGGACAAAGCACCGAACAACAAAGAAAACATCGCCATAACCAGCATCATAATGCCGATGCGGACAACGTAGCCGATGTCGCTGTTCGCAATGCCGATATCGACAATTTTCGACATCAGAAATGGAATAAAGATTTCAAGCAGCACTTCAAGAATAACCGTGATCGGTGCTAAAATAGCTTCTTTTTTGTACGCTCCAACATAAGGAGCCAGTTTTTTTATCATCTCTCCTCCTTTTATCACGATTGGTTGATTTGATATTGGTTTTCATCCGTTGAACAATCATTTAAAGTTTTTTCGGATTGTGAAGCAGAATACAAGGCAAGGCCTAAACGGTAAAACACAAAATCATACAGAGTGAAAAGCATATTCTCTATTATAAGCATTCAAATTTTAATGTCAATCTATTTATTTGGGGTAATTTATTATAAACAAATTGTAATTTTTTATAATCTATGCTATGATAACGAAATATAATTCTCTACTGAAGGAAGAACAATGATGGCAGTGATACTCTCGATGCCCGATCCCGTGGCATTTAAACTATTCGGCCTTGAAATTATGTGGTACGGCGTCATTATTGCCGCGGCGATTGCTCTTGGCATTCTGTGGGCAATGCGTCGTGCAAAGAAGAAAGAATTCAGTCAGGATACCTTGCTGGATATTTTATTGTTGACGATTCCGCTGGCCATCATCGGCGCACGGCTCGCCTTCGTGTTTTCGCATGTCAGTCAATTTTCCGGCAACTGGATGCAAATTTTTGCTTTCCGTCGGGGCGGGCTTGCAATCCAGGGGGCTATCGCAGGCGGGATTGTCGGCGTTATATTGATGTGTCGCAGAAAAAAGGCCAGTCCATTAAAGGCGTTTGACATTATTGTGCCTTGTCTGTTGCTGGGTCAGGCGATTGGCCGTTGGGGTAATTATTTTAATATGGAAGTCTATGGATTCGAGACGACAGTGCCTTGGGCGATTGCCGTAAACGATTGGCAGAAAGGCATTATTCAGGTGCACCCAACCTTTTTATATGAGTGCATTTTAAACTTGATTGGCGTTGGGTTTTTATTGTGGTATGAGAAAAAGTGGCAGAAAAAAGACGGGGAATTATTGTGCCTGTATCTGATTGCCTATTCGGCGATCCGGTTCTTTGTGGAATTCTTCCGCACGGATCACGTATACGTTTTTGGCGTCAACCTGGCTCAACTCATCTGCGTCGCGCTGATCGTTGCCGGCTTTGTCGTGATGATGTTGATACGTAAAAAGTCGGGTTTGTCATCGAATAAAGAATAACTTATCTTTTTTCCAGACAATGCAAATATTCTGTCGTGGAGTGGGCCTTATGGGCCCGCTTTTCTTCATTGTCCGCTTTAAAGCGCCGGTGCTCTTTTTTGAACAGATCATAGCGGCCGTACTGCTGCATCATCTCGCGGATGGCGGATAGTGATAAGATGCCTTCGTTGTTGTAGCTGAGGAATATATATTGAAAGCGCGCTTCTCGAATGATCAGTTCGAGCGCGTCGGCAGCCGTGCGGCGCGAACAAAAGCAGCTTTTTTGAGCCGTATTATCGCGCATACCGGTTATTCCGGTAAGTACAGGCGCATCGTATCGTGAGATCGTTTCCAAAACATGATAATTTGCGCAATATTGTCTTGCATTGTAAGGTGGATCGAGATAGAGGATATCGCCCTCAAGGTCATAGATCAGTTCGGTGCTGTCCTGATTAAAGGCTTTGCCGTCTCGGTTGCCGTCGATGACGGGAAGTGCCTCAAGTGTAAACGGGCGCTGCGCGGTCGGTTTCGTATGCTTTAAAAAAGCACCGTAGACGGCAGCGGTATTGGCGTATTTATCGATAGAATTAATTAAGCTGGCAAGAAAAAAATAATATTGTGCTGAATCGATTTCACCATTGTTTTTCAGCCGCTCAAGTTCCAGACGCATCGCGTCGCATTTGCGTCCGTTGTCGTCGGTGAAGTAGTTTCTGCCCGAGCCCGAACCGGCGCAATAGTGACGGAAGATGAAACCGTCTGTACCCGGAAGCGCATTGAAGTGCTCAAGCAGGGAATCATCGACAGGCGGATGATTTTCGATGTAGTGCTTATTTAGTACATAGCTGTAGTGTTGGATGTCGTTTGCATAGACTTTACAGCCCTTTTCTTTATACGTCAAACCGACAGTGCCGGTGCCGGAAAATAAGTCGGCAAACACTTTCTTGCCGGTGTTTATCTCACCGGCAACCGAAATGATCGCATTGTTTAAAAAGTCGAGCAGTGACTGCTTTGATCCGATATAATTCAAAATTTATTACCGCCTTTACAACGATCATATTATAACGTGAAAGATGCAACAGAGCAAGTAATAGCAGGAAAGATACGATTTAAACGTTGTCAATATTTTGATGTGGAAGCGGCGGGTATTGGAAATTTTTGTTGACATCGTTCAAAGTTCTTGATAAAATTAAAAAAATGAACATTCGGAGGGCTAAAATGAAAAAAAGAATATTGATAACAATGCTTATTATTATGATGGCTTTTTCACTCGTTGCCTGCGGCAGTCAGGATAGCGGGAAAGAAAAAGTTGTTATCTACTCCAGTGCCGAAGATTTTCGATTGGAGCATTTTCAAAAACGTTTAAACGAGCAATTTCCGGATTATGAAATCGTTATCGAGTATATGGCTACCGGAACACACGCGGCAAAATTGCTTGCGGAAGGGACGAGCACGGAATGTGATATCGTCTATGATTTGGAATATGGTTATATGGAAAAGCTTTCAGATATCTTTGCGGATTTATCCGACTATGACCTGTCGATCTTTGAGGATGATTTGATAGATTCGGAGCATAAATACATCCCTGAAGTAAGAAATGGCGGCTGCATTGCAGTTAATGTGGATATTATGGAAGCCAAAGGCCTGGCGATGCCTGAAAAATATGAGGATTTATTGAAACCGGAATATCAGGGCCTGATTTCAATGCCCAATCCGAAATCTTCCGGAACAGGTTATATGTTTTTAAAGAACCTGGTCAATGTTTGGGGTGAGGATAAGGCGTTTGAATATTTTGATCAGCTGGCGCCAAACATCTTGCAGTTTACTTCTTCCGGTTCCGGTCCGGTAAATGCACTTCGACAGGGAGAAGCGGCAATTGGGCTTGCTATGACGGCGCAGACTGTTCAGGAAATCAATAATGGTGCAAATTTTGAAATTCTCTTTTTCGAAGAAGGCTCGCCTTACTCTTGCTATGGTATGGCAATGATTGAAGGGAAACAAACACGCCCTGCAGTAAAAGAAGTATTTGATTTCTTCTACGACACATTGGTAATAGAGGATAAAGAATTGTTTTATCCGGAAAAAATATTTAAAGATATGGATTTTGAAATAGAAAATTACCCAACAGAAATTGAGTATGCGAATATGAGTAATA
>CALGIV010000084.1 GCA_937914785.1 uncultured Eubacteriaceae bacterium
GCGGCGCCTAAAACAGGCAATTACTTTGCGGCTATACTGCTATGCAGCCATTCGCGCAAAAATACAAGCTGTTGTTCTGTATGAAAAAAGTGTTCGCCACTCTCCGCTATCGTCATCTTCGCGCAATTGCGTTCAGCAAAATTCTTCACATCATCAAACTCGCAAATATCGTCTCTGGCACCGTAAAGCAATGCTGTGGGTATCTTATTCCATTCCACGGGATGCTCCAGCACATACTGATAATAGTCCCAATAAAGCGTTTTAACAGGCGTCGTGACGATCTGTTCCCTTTCCAAACGTTCGTCGCTCACATCAAACCACGTCATCATATCATCGATGACCCGCTTCATATCGACAACCGGTGAGAGAAACAGCGCCTGCTCAATCTGCTCGTCTTTATAAGCCAACATACTGAAATAAGCACCGATGCTACATCCAAACAAGCCGACATTGTTTGAAAGAGTGTGCGCATACCGCATCACTTTATTCAAATCCTCAACACAGTTCTGTACCTTACAGAGCCGAGAGTCTTCTTTGCGCTCACCATGTTCCGGCAAATCAAAGCCCAATACCTGATATCCTTTGCTTACAGCTTCTTCGGCGAATATCACCATAACATCATCTGTTTTATGAGACTGATCGCCATGCACGGCAATAAACAGATTGTCTGACGACGGCCCCCACAAAATAGCCGGAACATCTCCTATCGTTAAAAATCGTTTTTCCACTTATGCTCTTCCCTCTATTCAGGTCCTATATCAAGACAACCTTATTACAATCAGCGTTAGGCATAACAGCCAACTTCTGACTTAACTGCGAATATAATATACATCCAAACTTTCCGCCATCCGGTACAAAGTTCGGAGTACTTGCATTTAACACACATATTTATAAAGACAAATCCAAATAAAAAGCCTCTTCATCCGGCAAAGAAGCAATCTCGTGCAACACAGCACCTAAATTATCTTTTTAAACTTCTTGCTGATAAAAATGCTTTCTAAAAAACTTCTATATAAACGTTTATTCCCCGCCTACTTTAAAATACCACTTTGAGCACGTTTTGTTTTGACAACATCGTAAACGATGATGCTCACCAACAAAAGCATGATGATTATATACGGCCAGAAGAAATACTGATAACTTACACTTGCCTGTTCAATAGTCGTTAAAGGATAGATGGCAGTAACCGAATACCCCAGACCAAGGTAAAAAACCGCCTCTCCACCCCAGAAACCGATGCAAAAGAGCGGGCGCCCCACCAATACGCCCGTTGCAAGCAAATCAATTCCTACTATTGCGCTCCACACAATAACGATTATCAGCAGAACTTTTGATCTCTTTGTCATCATCCACCTCAGCGTTATTTATTGTTAAAATACGGCGCCTTAATTATACTAATTTCCCCAAATGCTGTCAAGATTCCTGCAAGCCGCTCAAAGGTTCATTGATATGCATTAGCAGCCATTACAAACGTCATTTTCAATCCGTTACAAACAAAAACAGGCTGACACTTCATCAGCCTGTTTTATCGTTATGAGCACTCGAAGTTTATTCACAAATAAATTGTTGAAGGTATTGTCAACTTTGGCCAATTCATATGCATTACAAATCAATCATCAAGATTGTACTCTATTGGTTTAGCTGAATTTATGATGATTTCTTCTGCTATAGACCGAATTAAAGGAATTTCTTTCACAAGTTGTCTATCATGTTTAAAAGGCTCATAACGTAATTTATCACTTTCTTTACTGTGGACAATCGCGTTCCTGACAGAATAAACTCTATTCCGTATATCCGCATATATTTTCTTTTCGTCGTCATCAAAGTCTATTTTTGTGCTATTGTCCGCAAACTCAACTAGCGAATTCTTATAATAATCAATAGCAGACGCATCAATAGTTTTAAGAGCACTTTTTAAGGATTCAATATTTGGAATATATTTTTCCAAGCACAACAATAACCCTGTTTTTTCATCCCAAACCCCATCATCGCGTTGGTCTCGCATTTTCTTTTTTATCATATTATAGAAACTCTTGATATCTTCTTTTTTATAAGGTGAAAAAGAAGGGCGAGTTATAAAATTCTCAATTTCTTGAAATGCATCATGCTCCGAAATGGATTGAAAAAAGAACTCCGCAACATGGTAAAAAGCTAAATATTGTGTAAAAGGTATGTCTGTTGCCATTGCTTGATGGTAATATTTTGTTAACTCTTGGTTGTAAGATTTATACGGAAATAGCTGCCCTCCTCGACGTGCTCGCCTTCTGAAAGCCCGTCTACTTTCAGAGAAATCGACTATTGAGAAAGTGATATTGTAATTGTAGGAAATATTAAATAAATAGGAATGTAGCATATGCTTAAATTCTGCAACTGAGTGTTTTTTGTTCGAAGAAATTTTTACGGTATAAATATGGAATCGTTCAAATAAATCTTCAATACAATTAATAAAATCTCTTTGATATATAAAATTTATATCGTAATCAGATTTCGTGGCATAATGACAAATTAAAGCAAAAACATACTCTTTACTCGACTTAGATAGGGTAATTTTATAATTATGTTCAGAAACAGTGTATGGACCACGACCAGTACCAAAAGATCGCCCATGCATTTGAACCGCAATTTCAAAAGAAGTTGCATCTAAAAGTATTGTTTCACTCCACGAATACTCATTTTTCAATTTCGTGCTAATTGCTTCGATTTCTGTTAAATCTATTTTTCCAAATATCACTCGTTCTCCTTCAGGATTTTCGAGAGTGCGATATCTTCGTATAAGAGTAAGTTTATCACCTTCTGTTTTTGTAATAATGTTCGTGGCAATCTGAATTCCATTAATAAAATTTTCCATTGTAAACATACAAAGGCTCCTCTATTCAAACATGATTTGAATATAAGTATAACATATATTGTTAGCTTATAACAAAAACACGAGCTAAAAACTACTTCTAACATCAAAACGCCGTCTTTAGTTTTTCTAAAAAGACGTTTTACGTAATAGCTGACATTTCTTATTGACAAAATTCACACTGCGTCTTTTCATGCTCTATGCTATATTTGTGCTTATCTGCTAAACTATAATTAAAACAACCTTTATTGAAAATTCAAAGATGATTAGAACACAGTAATAGTTTAATAAGGACAAAATCGATTTAGGTTTTTTAGAAGATATTCTAAAAGAAGAATCAGTAAATACAACGTATTCAACATTTGAGAAAATAGTTCGATTTCAACAAAAAAAATCGGCTTACCCGATTTTAATTTTGTCAAAGCTGGTGCCGGAGACCGGACTCGAACCGGTACGATCATAATGAACGAAGGATTTTAAGTCCTTTGCGTCTGCCAATTCCGCC
>CALGIV010000085.1 GCA_937914785.1 uncultured Eubacteriaceae bacterium
TTCTAACCAGCCGCGGGGTTTTGCTGCGCTTTTCACCTGCAGGAAAAGCGCAAAGAGAACCGAAAATAAAAACATAGAAGAAGAAACTTGATGATACGTTTATCTCTGGCATAGTAGAGTAGTTTCGAAAATAGAACTTTGCAGTTATTGTGATAAATGTTCTGTTATCGGTTTAATGTTTGAATTTTATTTGTCTTTTAAATTTCTTGCACCTTCGCTTGTAGGAAAGTGTAAAAAAATCAAAGACGCCATACATAAAGAGAGAGACTATATATTAAACCTGAAATACAAAAAGAATTACAAAACAGCACTGGTTTTATTAAATTTTTCTAATAACAAAAAAACGGGCCCTATAAAGTCGCCCGTTTATGTATAAACATTAATTTTTATTATGGCATTCTATTCTTCCTGCGCTTCGGTACGCGATATCGCAATGCTGACTTTGCTCGCTTCCACACTGCATTCGCGTATGACAATATCCTGAATCTGTGCCGCCTGCGCCGGGGTGAGTTGTTCCGCATTGACGACGACGTTCACATATCCTTCGTGAATAAACGAAATGACATCTTTAAACCCTTTGGCCTTAATCAGACTTTCGACGACCATTTCTTTCTCACTGGCCGTCGTCAGGCCAATCAATTCTTCCTGCGCTTTTTTGACCATATCCCCATCACTCGCATCGTCTGCAATGATCCCTTCCAACAGCGCGATATTTTCCTGCCGCGTCTTTTCACGCTGCGTTCTGTATTCGCCGAAGAATTCTTCGCTGACACTGGAGGCATTCATAATCTCCTCTTCCGTCATTGCATTGACCAACTCCGCATTGATGATGCCCTGCTGATTGGACGAGGCACTCTGCCCCTTTTCCTTTTGCGCAAGCTTGTAGTTCACCGTGCTGGCCGTAGCCAAAACCGCCACCAAAGCGATCACAATCAGGCCGCGGCTCTTTTGCTTTGGCGCCTTATAGGCGTATTCTCCATCATATTTTCTCGCTTTCTTCAATTCACGCGCTTCTCTCATAGAATCCATTTTGTCGCCAAACGAAAATTTCATTTTTCTTTCCTCACCTTATCTAAAATTTTCAACTATAATTTCATGAATATTAATGTCCAGTTTTTCCGCTATCGCTGTCTTTAAATTATTTATATTAACCTTGCTGTCGATGTATGCCTGAATTGAGACATGTTGTATACTAAAATCCTGATTTAATTTGATCGATATGTCTGTGACGCTTACCTGATGCTGCTGTGCCAGGGTATCGATCTCCCCCTCAAGCAGCCTGATGTATTCTTCCGCAACTGCCTGCCCGCCGATATCCTCGTAATCTTGCTCCGATAATATCAGTTCATCGAATACATTGAACGTAAACTCTCCTCTTACTACCTTTTGTATCGGGGCAATCAACAGCAGAGCGATGACTGCACAGGCAAAAAATTTCATAAACTTTTTATACTTCTCATCCGGGATGACCATAAACACCACTGAGAAGAACACCGCTGTAATCAAAATCTGTCGGACAAAACCATTTAAAGCAGCCATATTTTTACCTCATCATTGCCGTAAAGTTTGCCATCACACACACGATTGCGATAAAGAGCAAAAACATCACCGCAACCAGGCACACACAGGTCAACATCTGCATCATCATATCCGTCGCCCCTTTGATCATTCGGATGCACCGCGCATCCGAAATCCCTTCAAGCAGAGCCGAGCAGAGTTTTAGCGTAATAATAGTCACGGCCATTTTCAACACCGGTGTGAGGATCATTAAAAAAATAATGATACAGGCGACGAGCCCCGCACCGTTCTTAATGAGCAGCGATGCGGACAATACCGTATCTGCGCTGTCCGCCAAAAACCGCCCCAGAACAGGAATCAAATTATTCAGCGCATATTTCACACCCTTGCCGCCCACGCCGTCAAGCGCAGAAAACGCGATGCCCTTAATAAAACTGATGCCGCTGAACGTCACCGTAATCACCCCAATGATCAGGTAGCCGGCCTGTTTAAGCAGCTTCCTCAATCCAGACAGCTTTAGCTCAGCTGCCTCATCAATCATCCCCACAGCAAAAGAAGTCGTAAACAGCGGAATGACGACACCGGAGACAATGGAAGACACCAGATTGATATACATCAGCAGCATCGGGCTTAATACCGCTGCCGACGACACTGCACCACTGATGGCCATTAACGCCATCATCGGCACCATCAACACACTCATAAATTCACTGATACTC
>CALGIV010000086.1 GCA_937914785.1 uncultured Eubacteriaceae bacterium
CGTATGGCCTGCTTATGCACAATAAAGGGCTTGGTCCGCTGTGGACGCTGGCGATGAGCGGACTGGTTTTTGCCGGCAGCCTGCAATATGTTGCCATTACTTTATTGATTGCGCCGTTCAATCCGCTGTACGCGTTGCTTTTCGGCCTGATGATCAATGCCCGCCATCTGTTCTATGGGATGTCGATGTTGGAAAAATACCGTGGTTACGGTGCCTTAAAGCCTTTGATGATCTTTTGGCTTGCCGACGAGACATTTTCCATCGTTTGCAGCACATCGGCGCCGGACGGCGTTGAAGAAAAATACTTTTACTTTTATATCTCATTGATCAATTATCTCTATTGGGTACTCGCAACCGTGCTGGGCAATCTCGCCGGTAATTTGCTGACGTTTAATACGACCGGGCTTGACTTCGCGCTGACAGCACTTTTTATCGTCATCTTTGTCGATCAATGGCGCTTCAGTAAAAACCATCTGCCTGCCATCATTGGCGTAGGAGCGACTACCCTCTGCCTCCTCCTTTTTGGCAAAGAACATTTTTTAATTCCCGCGATGGCTGCGATCGTTTTAGCGTTGTTGCTCGGACAGAAGAAGCTGAACACGGAGGAATCATTATGACGACCCTTCAGCGTTTTATCACCGTTCTTATTTTGGCAGCAGCAACCTGGATTACACGATTTTTACCGTTTGTCTTATTTCCCGAGGGTAAACAGGCCCCGAAGGTCATCACTTATCTGGGCACTACCCTGCCCTATGCCGCAATCGGCCTGCTTGTCGTCTACTGTTTAAAAGACCTCTCGTTTACGATTGCTCCTTTCGGCCTGCCCGAACTTATCGCCGTTGCCGTCGTCGTCGTTTTACATATTTGGCGGCGCAATTCGCTGCTTTCTATCGGACTGGGCACTGCTGCCTATATGATTTTACTTCAATTTGTCTTCTGATTTTCAACATTAAAATACTACAATAATAAAACCGGCCGAAAGGCGGTTTTTTTATTCTCGTTAAAGTTTTTATTTTAAGCAGCAAGAAAAATCTTATATAAAAATAATTTTCTGCCGGTAAAACGGACAATATCAAAAATATGAGGGCGTATACCCGGTTGACAAGCGAAAAAGCAATAATTAAACTATATTATATACGCAATGAATACCGATCTGTTTCAGATAATTTCGTTTAGTCAAGAAAGATATAAAATCAATATAAATAAAAAAAATGAAAATATGCAATAAAACAGCTTGCTTAAACATTAATAAGATGACAGGGTGAATAATATGGTATTTTTATTGTTGACGTCAACTGCAAAATCAGACATACACAGCGCGGAGTATACAAGTGAAGACTTGATCGCCAGAATCGCAAACGGTGATCAAAAAGCTTTGGCCGAGCTGTATTCACAGACCAAAACGATGGTCTACGGCTTTGCTTTATCCATTTTGCGCAACAAACACGATGCAGAAGATATTATGCAAGACACTTACGTCAAGATATACGCGTCTGCTAAAGAGTATCGCTCTCAAGGCAAAGCAACTGCCTGGATACTTACCATTACGCGAAATCTCTCCCTTATGAAGCTGCGTGCCGGCAAAAGAACAGACGCACCGACGGAAGAGTTGTGGGACCCACCCGATACACACGACTCCATTGAGGGCAGCATTAACAGATTGGTTTTAGAGACGGCTATGACAACTCTTTCCGATGAGGAACGACAAATCATTATGCTCCACGCCGTAACCGGACAAAAGCATCGCGAAATTGCAGCACTTTTGCAAATGCCGCTCTCAACAACCCTGTCAAAATATCATAGAGGCCTGTCAAAATTAAAAAAACTCTTAAAGGAGGATGAATGAGATGAATCGCAAACAAATTTTAACTCATCTTAACAAAGCTGTGGAAAACGATACACCCGACACGCTTGAGGATATCCTCCTTCACTGTGAACAGATAGACTGTGCACAGCAGAAAGGATACAATATGTCAACTACTATAACGACACCGGATACGCCGATTATATCAGATTCTTTAAAACGCGGGCAAAATCAGAAGACAAAGCGCTCTCTGATAAAATGGGCATCGACCGCCGCCGCAGTGCTCGCAATCGTATTTGGAACGTGGTTTGGCTACGGACATTACTCAGTAGACTCCATCATCGATTTGGATGTGAATCCCAGCGTGGAGCTTAAAATCAATCGCGCCGAAAAAATACTGTCTGCCACTCCATTAAATGCGGAAGCAGAAGAAATTCTCGACGGAATGGACCTTAAAAACGTCGACTTGGATATCGCCGTCAACGCGTTGATCGGCTCTATGCTGAAAAACGGTTATGTCAGCGATATGAAAAACTCTATCTTGATTTCAGTAGAAAACCCCAATGCACAAAAGAGTGCCGAACTTCAGCAACGATTGTCAAGCGACGTGAGCAACCTGCTTGAAGCCAACTCTGTAGGCGGCGCAGTAGTCAGTCAAACCATTTCAGAAGATGAGCAGTTAAAAGCGCTCGCAGAAAAATACAATATCTCTCTCGGCAAGGCAGCACTGGTTCAGCTGTTGGTAAGTCAGGACGCGCGATTCCAGTTTGCCGACCTTGCCGCACTGCCAATCAACGACATCACACTGCTTCTCTCAAGCAGACAAAATGAAATTGAAGGCGTATCTATGAGCGGCCAGGCTTCAAGCAGTGCGTATATCGGCGAAAGCAAAGCAAAAGCAATTGCTCTTGAGCACGCAGGCCTTAGCGAATCTTCTGTCACCTTTGTCAAAGCGAAGCTCGATTTTGACGACGGACGTATGGTCTATGAAGTAGAATTTTATACTTCGAGTACTGAATATGAATATGAACTGGACGCTGCAACCGGACAGATTATCACCTATGATATCGACAAAGAGCAAAACAATAGTAGCCCTGCCGGCGGCGGAAATACTGCCAGCTACATCGGAGAGGCAAAAGCGAAATCTATCGCACTTAATCACGCAGGGCTTAGCGAATCCTCTGTCACCTTTACTAAAACCAAACTTGACAGCGATGACGGACGCGTTGTCTATGACGTAGAATTTTACAGCGGAAATGTTGAATACGACTACGAAATTGATGCATCCAGTGGGAATATCTTAAAGTATGATCGTGAGACAGAAGAGCATTCCAGCTCCAAAAGCCACTCCGGCGGTGACAGTTCCAGCTCTTCTTCCAGTAAAACAACAACGCCAACAACAAGCAGCAGCTTTATCGGCGAAGCGAAGGCAAAGTCTATAGCACTAAACCATGCCGGATTGACGGAATCTAAAGTCAGCCGCTTAAAAGTGAAACTTGACAAAGACGATGGACGCAGCGTTTATGATGTAGAATTCTACAGCGAAAACATTGAATATGATTACGAAATCGACGCGTCAGGCGGCCAGATCCTCAAAGCAGACAGCGATGTGGATGATTAAATCAAATAATAATTTCAGTTAATAAACTCATTAAAAAGCAGCACGATTTATCGTGCTGCTTTAATATATTACGGTCTGCAAACTATTTTACAATTTCCGACGCATCTCTTCGACAATGCCAATCACGCGCACCGGCAAGCATTCAACCTCTTCATTCGTATAAAAAATCGGTGCATATTTTTCATTTATCGCCACCAGCTCAATCCCGTTTTTATGCTTGATAAACTTCTTAACCGTTGCATCCTCCCCATCTACCATAATAATGGCGATCTTGCCGGACGGGCACGAATGTTGCTTTCTGATAATCAAGATATCATTCTCCACCAATATGGGCTCCATACTATCGCCACGTGTCTGCAGGGCAAAGTACTGGGCCCCCCCTCTTATCATCTCATTACTGACTGGTTCATAATCAATGATATAAGGAATGGCCTCAATAGGAATTCCGGCGCGGATGCGTCCCAGCACAGGGATCATCGTACCTCTGCGCATTTCTTCCGGCTCCGCTTCATTTCTGAAAAAAATGCCGATATCTTCTTCCATCGCCCCGGCGAGGCTTTTTAACATCTCGAGGCTTGGGTTATGCCTTCCGCGCTCTACATCACACAGATAAGAACGTGAAATCTGCGCCCGGCGTGCCAATTCCTCTTGCGTCAGCTTCTTACTTTTCCGCAACGCCCTTACTTTACTGCCAATGTTGTCAGAAATTTCAATTCTCCTCATCGATCTATCTCCTGTTTTACCTTGTATTTCCGTCATTGCTATTCTTATTTTAACAAAAACATGTTTGCTTTACTACATGATAACACTTGACAAAATGACGGAAATACCTTACAATATGTGTTATGATAAAATATCCCCCTGCACAACGCAGGATATAAGCATTATATTATTACTTACAGTGTATCTTATTATTACGAATTGCTCCTGCATGCATTGACCATTCACCAGACAATCCGCCCGGCTCTGTAGAGATGCATTTTTGCATAATACGGAAAAGGAGGAAACGTAAGTGCCATCATACGAACATCCAGACATATCATATTTAAATGATCACGGCGATAATGCAAGTTCCGTGCGTATGCTTTACGTATGCGCTTGTGATATTTGCGGCAATAAAATTGTTGCCGGAGAGACTTATTACTCGATTGACGGAACCACAATTTGCCGCGAATATTCCTGCCGTGACAAGTTCTTTGAATTTTATAAAGATATTACTTAAGCTTATCATCACACCGCTTTGCCGAACCGACCGGCAAAGCATATTATTCACATTTTGTTTGAACAACCATTTATAAATATGTACATTTACGGATAAAGGAGAAAGCAGCCAATGACAAATGAAGAATTGATGCAGCTAACTTATCTGCGCGCCGAACTGGCCGATTGCATTAACCGCTTTCGTATGCTTGAAGAAGAAAGCAGCCACGCAACAAGTTTAATCACCGGGCTTCCGAACGCCAAGCGCATCGGAGACCCTACGGCGGAAATGGCCGTGCGCCTCAATGAATTAAAACGCCAAATAAGCAATCGCCTGCTCAAAGTCTTAGATGAAATCATTCGCCTGGAAAAGGGGCTTTCTATGGTCGACAACACACTGATTCGCCAAGCTCTGATTTATCGTTATATCGACGGTAACACGTGGAGTCTCGTCGCAGACCGCCTTGGCGGCGACCATACGGCAGACAGTGTCCGAAAAGCCTGTAATCGCTATCTGCAGCGCAATGGAAAAACGGCCGTCTAACGACCGTTTCTTCAGCTCTGAAATCACCATACTTATACTTTAAGCTCTGATATAGGAGAGAATTACCGCGCCCGGGCCTGTATGCACGCCAATTACACTGCCGATCGGACAAATGCGAACGTTGTACCCCCTTTCCGCAAGCTTTTTTAAAATGTCTTTACAGGCTTCTTTTATATATGCATATCCTAAGTAAATCTGTGCACCAATCATCGGCGGCACTCTTTCGATTTGTTCAATAAAAAAATTTATCACTCCGTTTGCACCGCGCACTTTGCCGCACATTTGAATTCCGTCCTGCGTGAAATGAAACATTGGCTTAATGTTCAGCATAGAACCTGCAACAGCCACGGTTTTGCTCAGTCGTCCACCTTTATACAGATACTTTAAATCATCTGCTGCGCCCATAATAATTATCTTTTCTTTTGCTTCCTCAATCCTTTTTACAATTCCCGCTGCATCAAGCCCGCCGTCACGCAACAAAGCAGCGTATTCAACAAGTGCACGCAAAGCCGAAGAAGCCGCAAACCCCTCTATAATTGTAATCTTGTCATAAGCCACGACTTCACGTGCCAGCTCCACGCTAAGAATCGTCCCACTCAAAGCCGATGAGATAAAAATGCCGATCACTTCGTCTCCAGCCTGTTTGGCCTCTTCAAAAAACGATACGAGAGCCCCGGGGGCAGGCTGCGATGTGCTCGGCAGAGTTTTTGCCGTACTCAACCGTTCATAAAATGTCCTGTTCATAATATCAATGCCGTCTCTATAGGTTTTGCCGTCAATGACAACGTTCATCGGCACTACTGTAATATCAAGCTCTTTTGCCTCACGTTGTGTAATATCTGAAGACGAATCCGTCATAATTCGTATTGCCATACCCTCCTCCTTTTTAATATAATATCATAAACTATCAATGTGCCAATTTACTTATTTTTACTATTATAGCATCAATATATCAAAAGAAAAGTACTTTATTTGCGCAATAAAAAACTCCGGCAGTTTTAAGACGAAGATAAAGCCTGAAAAAACAATCCATTATTTATGCAGCTAATTTTAATGCTGCGCTGCAATGTCCAATGCCTTTTATCTTATCAGACAGCATCTCTTTGAATTTCCACTTACCGGCAGCTTTTCTTTTAAAAGTCCGGATTCAAAAGAGCAAGAATATCCTTTATTGCATATTACAAACTTTTTAAAAAAACGGACTGATTCTTGCTTAAGCCATTCAACATCTGCCACTTCTCCATCTGCAACGGCCTTTTGCGCACCTTCTATGCGTTTATCTTAAAGACAGTAACGGATATGATAAAAGAAACAACAAATATATTCAAAATACTTTACAATCCACATAGAATATGTTAGGATGGCAAACGGTGTTTCAAACACACCTATACGAAATTTAAAAGATAAGCTGAGGAGATTTTAAAAAGGAAATGAGAGCCTTCAAAACAAAACAAGTGATCAAATGCTTTTGCTGTGGAGAAGAAGTCCGTATAAAAGATACTTATTGTGATTATTGCGGAAGCCGCATCGCTGCTCTCAACAATAAAACAAAAGTGTCTGCTGCCCCAAAGAAAGACGATATGGTAAAATCCCTATTGTTGCCATCAAAGCGCTGAAGCGCTTTTTATTTGTACAACATTTCATTTACATATTTTGTCAAATATGCTAAAATATAATAAGGTAAAAGTATTAGTTAGGAGGTTATTGTTATGAAATGTACATCTTGTGGTGTAGAATTAGCTGAAAATGCTACCAGCTGTCCAACTTGCGGCGCCGTAGTTGTCGTCTCCGCTACACCTACCGCACCCATTGCTGAAAAACAAACCAATGTAATGGCTATTGTCGGCTTTATTATTTCTCTTGTTTCTCTATTTTGGAATGGTTATTTTATTTGTAGTATTCTGGCCATTATTTTTTCAGCAGTCGGGCTCAACAAAGTGAAAACAGCAAACAGCGGCAAAGGCCTGGCGATCGCCGGACTTGTTATCGGTATTGTAGGCATCGTATTATCGTTTGTCGCCGCATCATTGCTGTTACGTATGTTTCGCTAAATATTAAAAAAGCACTCTTAAGGGTGCTTTTTTAATCCAGCCTTCTAGAAATAAAAAAACAGGGCACGATGCCCTGTGGTTTTTAACGGCTCAAACTATGCTAAGCAAACATTTGTTGCTCTGACTTTGTTGTTGCGGGAATCAATCTCTGTATCAAATGTGACTTTCTGACCTTCTGTAAGCGTTTTGAACCCTTCAGACTGAATCGCTGAAAAATGTACAAATACATCTTCGCTCCCGTCATCATTTGAGATAAAGCCGAATCCTTTATCTGCGTTAAACCATTTTACCGTACCGCTATTCATCATGGTACCTCCTAAAAATTTTCCGTACCCTTACGCAACAAAGTCACATATTTTGTAAATCTTCGAACGATCAATGACTTACAAAATATGTGACGTCAATCGTGCTCCCAAGAATACGCCTTTATTATATATATTTACACTTGTTTTGTCAACTTCTTTTAAATATAAAAAAAATCATTGATCTAATCTTCAATAGACGCCTCATATAATTAACGGGAGGCAAAATGAAAAGAGACTCTTTATCAAATCCACGAACTTCATTTGCTCAAATAAAAACACGTTTGTCGACAAAGCGGCAAGACCCGCAAACGTATCGCTATGCCGTTATCGGCTATCTCTTAACGATCCTCACATTCCTGTTACGTTTCAACCGCTTGGAATGGGGCAGTTCGCTTTTGCAATGGTTTGCCATATTCACTTCCGCGCTCGCCTGTGCCTTCTTATATCAGGAAATTACATCAGCCAAAAGCAAAGTGAGAAAAGTCTTTGCTGCTATTGCAATCCTTCTCTCTGCTCTATTGCTGCTTACAAACACGCTCTATTTTTTCCAACCGGCTTGAGGTACCTGACGTTTCGCATTAACACAGAATGGTATAATGCCGTACTGTCAAAACGTTTTTTTAATGGTCATATGTTCTTTATTCCATTGTTATTTGATAGCCGGCTTCATTCAGCATACTGATCACCTGCTGGCCGTGTTGCTTTCCGCCCACTTCACAGGCGATATGCAAAAT
>CALGIV010000087.1 GCA_937914785.1 uncultured Eubacteriaceae bacterium
CAGTGTCATCGTCTGATTTACGGCAGCGACGATGCCAATCGGCCCTGAAAAAGCTTCCATTCCAACCAGACCGCGAATCAAATCGCCGAGCGTCGTAAAGATCAGTTTAATATACATGCCGATCGAATAACCCGCCTCTGCAAACGAATTGCCCACATTCCTATAAGGTTTCGACTCAATACCGATGATCGGACGCTCAGAGTCCTCCACAGATATTGTCTGTATATAAAACGTGTATTCCGTCTCCTCGCCTGCGCGGTATACGACGACTTCCGATTCCGCGCCAATCTCCTTCAGCTTTAATCCTTCCGTGATGTCTTCCCATTTATCGATCGCCATCCCATTGATTCCAACAATCGTATCCCCGACTTGCATACCGGCTGTCTCGGCCGGCATCCCTTCGCTTAGTTTGCCAACCGTCGTCGTCGGCGTTCCTACAGCCGTATAGACGATAAAAAACAACACGAAAGCGAGCACGAGATTCATAATCGAGCCGGCTGAAAAAATCAGAATTCGTTTGAGCTTGCCCTTCTTTTCCAGCGAATTCTCCGCATTATCGCTCTCTTCTTCGCCGACCATACGGCAAAAGCCGCCGAAAGGAATTAAACGCAGCGTGAACAGCGTTTCTTTGCCCTGCTTGCGGTAAAGCACTTTTCCCATCCCGATCGCAAACTCTTCGACCCCCACACCGCACAGGCGCGCGGCGATAAAGTGGCCAAATTCGTGAATCGAAATTAAAATCCCCAGAGCCAGGATCGTCAGTAATATTGCTCCTATAGACATATGTCTCCTTTTCTTCTAAAGCAGTGCGCTTTAAAGTTGAATAAAATACGCATACAGATATACGACAGGTATGACAAATAGTATGCTGTCGATTCTGTCCAATATGCCGCCATGACCGGGAATTAAACTGCCATAATCTTTTTTATGAAACATCCGCTTGATCATCGAAGCAGTCAAGTCTCCAAACTGCGAGACAATACTGCCGGCGACACCGATGAGTATGTAATGATACAGCGGCTTGTAAAAACCAAATGATTTAAAAACCACACCCGTTAAAACCGTGAAAAGCGTGCCGAAGACAAAACCGCCAACCGCGCCTGCCACCGACTTTTTCGGACTTACCGCCGGAATGAGCTTGCGCCTGCCGAATTTCATCCCAACGAAGTAGGCCGCCACATCCGTTGCGCAGGCAATGATAAAGACCAGCCAGACCAAAATACCGACATCGCTGAAACTGATATTTAACAGCATACCCAGCGGAATCGGGATGTATACGAGCCCAAACAGCAGAAACACCGCCTGCTGCGCTTCGTAACGCTTCTTGAGCATACGGTAGATAAATACCAGCATCAATGCAACAAAAAGTGCGATACCGATCAGTGCGGGCCAAAAGGTCATCACCACACACAACCCAAGACCCAGAATGAACATCAGCACGACTTCATCTATTCTGCCTTTCGCGCCGACGACGACATCTGTATACTCATAAAGCGCAACGGCGCAGGCGATCAATGCTAACACCGCTGTAGGGACACTGCCCATTAACAGCGCCGCAATCAGCACGACCGCAATTGCAACGCCTGCTATAATTCTGGTTTTCATTTATCTTCTCTCAACCCTCCGTAACGCCTGTCACGGTTTTGATAATCATACACCGCACGGCTTAAAACTTCAATATCGAAGTCCGGCCAATAGACGTCAGTAAACCAAATTTCAGCGTAACTGTTCTGCCAGAGCAGAAAATTACTCAGCCGCTTCTCTCCGCCTGTGCGAATCATTAAGTCCGGATCGGGAATACCAGCGCTGTACAAATGCGCGTCCATCACCGCATCATCAATATCTTCAATGGCCAGCCGGCCATCTTGCACCTCTGTGCAGATTTTCTGAACCGCCTGAATAATATCAGCCCGGCCGCCGTAATTGATCGCGATGTTCAATCCAAGCACTTCGTTGCCCGCCGTCTGTTCTATCGCTTTGACCGCACAGGCCTTCGGCCCGGCAGGCAGGCCGTCCACGTCGCCCAAAATACGCACGCAAACTCCTTTTTCATCCAGCTCGTCGATCTCCTTGTTGAAGTATTCGACCATCAACTTCATCAACCCGCCAACTTCATCCTGCGGGCGTTTCCAGTTTTCTGTCGAAAAAGCATACAGCGTCACATAGCGGATATTTAAATCCACACACGCCTGCACGATGCGCCGCACACCCTCCATCCCCTGCCGGTGGCCATACAGGCGCGGCATTCCGCGCTTCTTTGCCCAACGGCCGTTTCCATCCATAATAACGGAGATATGAGTCGGCATATTATTATAATCCAGCATTTCTGAATATTTCATTGAAACTCCGATGTTTTGCAGATTTTTATACAAAAGCGCACGTAAAGAATAACCTGTGCACGATCGTCATTTATATATGCCGGTTAAATTTCCATAATATCGGCTTCTTTTGCTTTGACGATCTCGTCGATCTTCTTGATCATATTATCTGTCAATTTCTGCATATTATTCTCGCCTGTTTTACAGTCATCTTCCGTAATATCGCTGTTTTTTTGCGCAGACTTTAACTCATCTATCGCCGCACGGCGTACATTGCGGACGGCAACTTTCGAATTTTCACCTTCTTTTTTCGCCTGCTTTACAAGCTCCTTGCGCCGCTCCTCTGTCAACTGCGGAATCGCAAGACGAATCAATCGGCCGTCATTGCTCGGCGTAATGCCAATATCGGAAGCCATAATTGCCTTTTCAATCAGCGGGATACTCTTTACATCCCACGGCTGAATCGTAATCAGGCGCGCCTCGGGCACCGATATTGTCGCCATCTGAGATATCGGCGTCGGCGTACCGTAATAATCTACCGTCACCTTATCCAATAATTTCGGATTTGCACGTCCCGCACGCAATGTATCCAGCTCGGCCTTTAACACTTCCAGCGCTTTGTTCATCTTGCCTTCCGCCTGTTTTTCAATATCTTTAATCATTGCTTCTCTTCTCCTTTTATAAATGTACCAATCTTCGCACCGCAAACCGCCTTTTGAATATTGCCCGGCGGATTTAAAGCGAATATATGCATTGGGATATTATTATCCATACACAGGGAGACAGCCGTGGAGTCTACCGCCTTTAATCCCTTATCCAGCACTTCGAGATAGGTCATCGACGTAAACATCACAGCATTCGCGTTTTGAACCGGATCGCTGTCATAAACACCGTCGACATTTTTGGCTGACAAAATCACTTCTGCTTCCATTTCCGCAGCGCGCAGCGCCGCTGTACTGTCAGTCGTAAAATAAGGATTGCCCGTACCGAAACCAAAGATGACGATGCGGCCTTTATCCAAGTGACTGATCGCTTTGCGGCGGATAAACGGCTCTGCGAGCTCTTTCATCTCAATGGCCGTCTGCACGCGCACCGGTAAGTCCATATGCTCCAGCACATCCTGAATCGCCATCGAATTGATCACCGTAGCCAGCATCCCCATATAATCGGCGTTCGCCCGGTCCATATCCGCCCCGTAGCGCCCGCGCCAGATGTTGCCGCCGCCGACGACGATGCAGATCTGTACACCCATCTCGTGCACCGCCTTAATATCCTCACAGATGAGGCGCACCTTATCCCAATCAAAACCGTGTTTCTGCTCTCCCGCCAAAGCCTCTCCGCTCAGCTTAACCAATATTCTTTTATAAATCGGTTTGTCACCCATATCTCATCCCTCTGCCTTTTCTTTATGTTTCTATAATCATACAACATACCTGCGCTTTTTTCAAATCCTTTTTCACCATAAAAAGGAACCTGCGGCAAACGTGCCGCAAGCTCCCGCCTATCCTGATCTTATTCTATTTCCTTGTTCATAACAATATCATACATCCGTTGCGTCTGCGCCGCATCGGCAGAACCAAGGATGTATTGACGATCTGCCGTTTTGATATACAGAAATGGTGCCGTGTTCGGGTCCAATAACACCAGACAACTCCCGTATTCGCCCACCTCATAAGTTCCCTTGCGCAAACTGTCCATACTGGATCCCGAGATGCGATACGTCGGCGGCAGCTCTTCAAGTAAAGCAAGCTGCTCAATATCATCGAGTTCAATAATATACTTTGGCTTCGTATGCACCGCGACGAGCGCTCTGCTGTCAAACGACAGCGATACCGGCGTAAACTCTTCATCGATAAGCCAGACGCCCATCAGCGGCATCGCCAGCAGAATCAGCACCGCAAAAGCCATCAACACCTGCGCGCCGCGGCGTGCATAGTTCACACTCATCCCGATACCGACGCGGTCATTGACCATAAAACGCGTATCGTTTGGATTGTAGTAAAACATCCCCAGTATCCAAACCTCATCATCGTCGATATAAAAACGCTTGCCGCTCTCTTTGGTCATCTCATACTGAGCTTTGCGCGTTTTAAACTCCGCCCGAAGGACGATATACAAAATCGCGACGGTATACAGGCAAGCGACGATTGTCATTAAAAACATATTATCGGCATATACCCACAACGCCAGATTAAACAACCCCGTTGCCCAGGCTGAAAAAAGCCAGCATCTGCTCCAATGATACCGTCGAACTTGCGTCAGCGCCACACTCAAAGCTGTATTATCGTCGATCATTTCGCTCTTCTGTCGATTGATAAATTGGTAAATGATATAAAACAACACGATCAGCAGCGTATCGATAACATACATCAACAATACAGGCCCTACAGCCTTAAACTCACCACCATTTTTAAAAAGCGTGAAAAAGACCGGAAGCAGGCTGATGAGAAACGGCGGCAAAAACCACCACACAGAAACTGTCTTTTTCGGCATTAATGCCACCTTGATATCGATGTAGCTTCTCCCCGGCGCCTCTAACGTCCATCCCTTTTCTGCCTTCATCTTTTTTAGCTTTAAATGGCAACGCACATACGGCCAAAATGGCAAAACGATCGCAACAAGCAGCCAGCACAGATAATACGTCGTCTTTACAGAGATATAGCCTATAAAAAGCGCAGGAATAACCGCAAGGCTCAGTGCCAGCATCGTCAAGCTAAGCCAGATTTTATACCACTTTACCAACCCGAGCAGGTCCTCATCTTCCCGTGCGCGATACGGCAGCGTTACACCGAGGATAATATTTTTGCGGGCTTTTGCTTCGTTGCGCAGCATAAAATACAAAATCGGCACGATCATATACATCGCGATAAACAAAAGAACATTCGCCGCCGTAAAAGCCGCTTTCATCGTTCTTCCTCCTCATTTTCATAATATGCCGTACACAGTTCAAGCAATTCGTTCAACTTCATTCCGCTTAATTTCGCCTGCGAAACCAACAGCCGCAGCGCTTCTTTTTCTTTCTCATCCAACCCGCCTTCAAGCGGTATCCCGCTGACTGCCGCACCGCTGCGGCGGTCAGCGATAATATGGCCTTCCTGCTTTAAAAGTGCATACGCCTTATTGACCGTCATCATATTGATGCCGGCTTCCTGCGCCAGCGCGCGAATCGTCGGCAACTTATCGCCGGGTTTTAGCTGCCCTTCGGCAATACCGATCACGATCTGATTGCGGATCTGTAAATAAATAGGTATCTCACTTGAAAAGTCCAATTGCAGTAGCATCGCAGCACTCCTTTTTGTATTATTTATTATAATACAAAATAGGCAAAAAGTCAACGATAACAAAAGGCCGAACCCTTCTGTCAAAACTTTACGATTCAGCCTTTATTAATCATCAATTTATGTGCTTTTTACGTAAATATACGCACAAATGCTATTTTAAAATATCCTCTCCGCTGCGTGCCCGATCGAGCACTTCATAGATATACGCCTCTTCCTCTTCATAGCGCGCGTAATCGGCTGCAGACATTCGTTTCGCCACATCCTCATAAGTGCCTGCAAAGGAACCGCGCAACTGTGTGCCGTTTACCAGCATAAAGCCACTATGCCCGCCACTGGTAAACTCATAACGCACACTCCGGATTCCATTCTCGCTCGTATAGCCGAGCATCGCGTCGAAAAGCGCGACTTCGCGCTGAAGATCTTCTCCGTCAAACTGGCAGTCGATATAGGCGCGCTCAATGCCGCCTTTCAATTCATAAAGCGCGTATGAAGCCGTATTGGCCTCATCAAAGATCAATTCCGCTTCAAAAATCAACACCGCATCTTTCGGCAACGCTGTCGTCTGTCCCAGTCTGCCTAAAAGGCCGCATCCCGCCATACACAGCGCAATACATAAAACCAATAATAAAGCAATCCCTTTTCTCATTCTTCCTCCTCTTGACCTTCTTTCTGCGCACGCTTCAACCGCCGCAGAAAAACGAAAGCTGTAATTGTGATTCCCAGTGAGAAAACACCGATGATTATAATGCAGACAATCGCATCCGCAATGACAAACTGAATGCCGAACAGCGGCGCCAGCAACAGCATAAACAGCAGTAAAAATGTGCCGTTTGTATAAAACAGGTTGAAAAAAGCCGTCACCGCACAAAGGCCCCAAAGCACCGCTATATAGCGCATCACCGCCCGGCTTTGACCGCATTGCCTCAGCATCACAATCCAAAATGCTATATAGCCCAATGACAACAGCAGGTTGTACAGGCGAAAAGGCTGTGAAGCCGAGATCGTGGTATTCACATAAAAACCCACCCAAAGAAAAATTAGTGATGCGCCGACAAACAGCTTGTTCTTCATCTTTTCTCCCTTTTAAAAATTATTCAGACAAACGCCACAGGTATCAAAACCGCCGTTCAATACGCCGCTTAACAGAACGAGTAATTGCTGTTGATGACGACGGCTGAAATATCGTTCTCTTCGGCCAGTGACTCTTTGCCGTTGCAGATTTCAACGAGAAAAGCGAGCAGCTCATCGCCCAATTCATCGATCGTCTTCGTCCCTTCAATGCTTGCACTCGTATCAAAGTCGATGAAGTCTTTGTAGCGTTGTACGCGTTCTTTATTGCCGGAAATTTTAACAACCGGCGCAATGGGAAATCCCGCCGGCGTACCCCGGCCCGTCGTAAAGAAAACGATTTGCGCCCCGCCTGCGACTTTGCCCGTTACACTCACCATATCATGCCCCGGCGAATCCATCAACAACAACCCCTTTTTATCGAGCATTTGCCCGTATTCATACGCATCCGTAAACGGCCGCGTACCGCTCTTGTGAATGCACCCCAGCGACTTTTCTTCCAATGTCGTGAGTCCGCCGTCTTTATTACCCGGAGAAGGATTCCCGCTGCGCACTTCTGCGCCCATCTTCGCATACTTCTCTTCCGTATCGCGAATCATGCGATAAATCTTCTCTCCAATTTCAGGCGTAAGCCCACGCTCGCGCAGTACATCTTCCGCGCCGATGGCCTCGACAGTCTCGCTGAGCACCGTCGTCGCACCCAGATCGACCAGCTTGTCGGAGACATTGCCGACGACGACGTTGGACGACAAGCCGCTCGTCGGGTCGCTTCCGCCACATTCCATCCCCAGAATAATCCCCGCAAGATCGCATTCCTCGCGCTTCATTTTATTCGCTTCGGCAACAAACTTCTTCGCCGCCTCAACGCCCTTGGCAACCGTATTCTTTACCCCATCCTCATCCTGAATGCTGTAATAAATCAACGGTTTGTCCGTCTTCGCTTTAATGGCATCGCAAATCGGTTTTTCCTGTAATGTCTCGCATCCCAGGCCGATGACGATGGTTGCATATACGTTGGCATTGGCGGCAAGACCGGACAATATCTCCAGCGTAATTGCCGTATCCTCGGCCACCTGCGCGCAGCCCTGTGCATTTTCAAACGTCACAGCACCCTCTACTGCATCCGCAATTTTACGCGCCACCCCGCTGGAACAAATACAACTGGGCATGATCAGCACATGATTGCGAATGCCGATTTTGCCGTCTTCTCTTTTATACGCATTGATCTTCACTTTCCCTCACCTCTTTTAAGGCATTTTGCTGTCAACATTATGACAGTGCGCCCATTCTCCTTTTTTAATGTCTTTAAGCGCGTAGCCGACAAAATGTCCATACTTGACCATTTCATCTCCCTTCGCAAGATCCCGTACGACCGTCTTGTGATAAATCGGGATATCTGTTACAGCTTTCAGTCTCTTTTCTTCGCCGTTTAAGACGTATGTAATCTCATCTCCGGCTTTGGCTGCCTGTGTAATCGTGATCAGATTATCATCCGGCTCGATCAAAATCGCCTTTATCATCGTTTCGCCCTCCTGTAATTTACTTGTTACAGATATTATAAACGAAAGGAGGAGGTTTTTAAAAGGGGAA
>CALGIV010000088.1 GCA_937914785.1 uncultured Eubacteriaceae bacterium
AGGTCCGCCGATATCGATATTTTCAATCGCCTCCATAAACGAAATGCCCTCTTTTAAAATCGTCTCTTTAAACGGATAAAGATTTACGACGACCATATCGATCGTCTCAATACCCATCTTCTTCAGTTGCGCCATATGATCTTCATTATCGCGCAGCGCCAAGATCCCTCCGTGCACCGTCGGGTGCAGCGTTTTTACGCGCCCGTCGAGACATTCTTCAAACCCTGTGACTGTCGAGATTTCGACGGCGTTTACGCTCTGCTCCTTAAGCAGCTTATACGTCCCGCCGGTCGAGATAATATTCATATCCATTTCACAAAGCGCCCTGGCGAACTCGACAACCCCGCTTTTATCCGAGACGCTGATCAATACATTTTTCATCTGCTTTCCCCCTTTTGCTGTCTTTCTACTCTATATACACTCTGCCGTCACGCACAGAAAGCCTGTCCTGTAAGAACAGCCGCACGGCTTCGGGCAGAAGAATATGTTCTTCTTTTAATACTTTCTTCTGAATCGCTTCCGGCCCGTCACACGCATCAAGCGCCACGGCCCGCTGAAGGATGATCGGCCCGGTATCGACACCCGCATCGACAAAATGCACTGTCGGGCCCGAAACTTTTACGCCCTTTTTATACGCCGCTTCGTGCACGTGCATCCCGTGAAAACCGTCGCCGCAAAACGACGGAATCAACGCCGGATGAACGTTGATGATCTTATTCGAATAGGCATCTACAATTTCTTCGGAAAGAATCTTTAAATATCCGGCCAATACAATGCCATCCACTTCATAGGTATTTAATGTCTTTAAGATTGCTCTGTTAAACGCCATATCGCTCTCGTAGCTTTTTCGGCCGATATGCACGGCGTCAATGCCGTTATCGGCCGCACGCTGCAAGGCGTAAGCACCCTTACGGTCGGAAATGACGACGGCGATAATGCCGTCTTTTAAATGAACCTGATCGATCAGCGACTGCAGGTTGCTGCCGCCGCCGGAAGCCAATACCGCGAGCTTCTTCATTTGAATATCACGCCGCCTTCCGCCTCTGTTACCTGCCCCAGCAGATAAGTCTGCTCACCGGCATCCTGAAGCAGCTTAAGCGTTCTGTCGGCTTTTGTTTTATCAACGATCAGCATCATCCCGACGCCCATATTAAACGTCGAGAACATCTCTTTCTCGTCGATGTTGCCCAGTTTTGCCATCAGCTCAAAGACGGCAGGCACCTCAAACGATGCTTTGTCGATGAGCGCACTGTGCCCTGCCGGCAGAGCCCGCGGAATATTTTCATAAAAACCGCCGCCCGTAATATGGCTGACGCTTTTGAGCAAGCCCTCTGCCAAAAGCGGCTTGATGCCTTTGACGTAAATGCGTGTCGGCGTCAACAGCTCTTCCGCCACAGTCTTGCCCAGTTCGTCGATATACGCATCAATAGCATAACTGCCGATATCAAAAAACAGCTTGCGCACGAGCGAAAAACCGTTGCTGTGAATGCCGGAGGAAGCCAGACCGATCAGCACATCGCCTGCTCCTACTTCCCTGCCTGTAATGACCCTCTCTTCTTCGACGATCCCGACGGCAAAGCCGGCCAGATCGTAATCCGCTTCTGCATACATCCCGGGCATTTCCGCTGTCTCGCCGCCGATTAAAGCACATTCTCCCTGCAGGCAGCCTTCCGCAATACCCGCTACAATCTGTTCAATCTTTGCAGGATCGTTCTTGCCGCAGGCGATATAGTCCAAAAAGAACATCGGAACGGCGCCCTGACACAACACGTCGTTGACGCACATCGCTACAAGATCGATACCGACCGTATCGTGCTTATCTGCCATAATCGCCAGCTTTAACTTCGTGCCCACGCCGTCGGTACCCGATACGAGTACCGGGTTCTTATACGACGGCGGAATTTTATAAAACGCGCCGAACGAACCCAATGAAGACAATACATTTTTATCAAAAGTCTTCTTTACATGTTTTTTAATGCGTTCGACAGATTCGTAGCCGGCATGAATATCGACGCCGGCATCTTTATACGTCACCTTGCTCATTTTCTTTTCCTCATCAATATCAATTCTTCAGGTATTTCCATCGGATAGCGCCCGCCAAAGCACCCTTTACAGAACCAGTCGCCATCTCCGCCGACCGAGCGAAGCAGCCCTTCAAGAGAAATATAACCCACGGAGTCCGCCCCCGTAATCTGCTTAATTTCCTCCAGCGAATGCTCCGCTGCGATCAGCTTTTCTTTCGACGGCGTGTCCACGCCAAAGTAACACCCCGAGATAATCGGCGGTGATGCGCACAACAGATGCACTTCTTTTGCCCCGCCGCTGCGGATAATGCTTACGAGCTGCTGAGACGTCGTGCCGCGCACAATGGAGTCGTCCACGACGACGACGCGCTTGTTTTCCAGCACCTGGCGCAAGGGGTTTAACTTGATCGCCACCCCTTCTTCGCGCATCCTCTGCGACGGCTGGATAAACGTCCTGCCGATATATTTATTTTTAATCAGCCCCATGCCATACGGAATACCGGAAGCCTCCGAATAGCCGATCGCCGCAGGCATCCCGGAGTCCGGCACGCCGATAACCACGTCGGCATCTACGGGCAGTTCCTTTGCCATAATCGTTCCGGCCTTGTAGCGCGATTCATAAACGCTGATGCCGTCGATCGTCGAGTCCGGCCGGGCAAAATAGACGTATTCGAAAATACAGACCTTTTTATCTGTCTCTAAATCCATAGAATACGACTGCAGGCCGCCCCTGTCGATGATGACGATCTCGCCCGGCTCAACATCGCGTACAAACTTCGCCCCGATCGCATCCAGTGCACACGATTCGCTTGCCAGCACATAACTGCGGTCGTTTTCTCCGATACACAGCGGCCGAAGCGCATTGACATCGCGTATGCCGATGAGCTTGTCCTCAAAGGTGATGACCGCGGCGTAAGAGCCTTTGATAACCTTGCACATTTCACGAATCGATTCCACGGCGCCCAGGCGGATGTTGCGCGCAAACAGATATAGCATAACTTCCGTATCACTGCCCGTATCAAAGACCAGCCCTTCATCTTCCAGCTGATCGCGCAGCGCGCGCGCATTGACGAGATTACCGTTGTGCGCCATCGCAATCTGCACGCCCTTATGATAGACTTCAAACGGCTGTGCATTGCGGATATGGCTGTCTCCCGCCGTCGTATAGCGCACATGCCCGATGCCGACAGGGCCTTTTAATTTCGCCACATCGCCGTTTGCAAAGACTTCGTGAATCAATCCCATCCCCTTTTCCGTCGTCATCACACCGCCCTTACTCGTCGTAATGCCGGTACTCTCCTGTCCGCGGTGCTGCAAGGCATACAGGCAATAGTAAATAAACTTCGCCGCATCCTTGCCATCTTTTTTGTAAATGCCGGCAACACCGCACTCATCGTGAAACTTCTCTGCGCAAATCTTCATTTGTCGTTTCTTCTCCATTACTTCATCACTCGATTTAAGACTTCTTTATAGACTTCTTCCACATCGCCCAGCTCGCGTCGGAAACGGTCTTTATCCATCTTGCGGCCCGTGCCGACCTCCCACAGGCGGCAGGTATCCGGCGAAATTTCATCCGCTAAAATAATACTGCCCCGATAGCGCCCGAATTCGATTTTAAAATCGATGAGGCGCAAATTGCGTTGAAGAAAGAATACTTTAAGCACCTCATTGATTTTAAAAGCCATTTTTTCTATTGCCGCCAGCTCTTCCTGCGTCGCCAGCCCGAGCGCGACGGCATGGTAGCCGTTGATCAGCGGGTCGCCATACGCATCATTTTTATAGGAAAGTTCAAAGACCGTGCAGCCCAGCTCACCGCCCTCTTCAAAGCCCAGCCGTTTTGAAAAGCTGCCTGCCGCAACGTTTCTTACAATTACTTCCAGCGGTATGATCTCAACGGCCTTTACCGCCTGTTCGGTATCGCTGAGCAATTCAATAAAATGTGTCGGCACGCCTTCTTTTTCCAGCAACTGGAAAATAATGGCACTCATCCTGTTGTTCACTGCGCCTTTACCGGCAATCGTGCCCTTCTTTTTCGCATTAAATGCCGTTGCATCGTCTTTATATTCTACGATGTAGACATCTGCCGCGTCAGTCGCAAACACCTTCTTCGCCTTACCCTCATAGAGCATCGTTTTCTTCTGTATTTTACTCACCCCCAACTTCGTCGTTCTGCAGCGCGATTTCCCGTTTCATCTTCTCCTTGTGCTCGATAAATCTGTCCGCCAGTTCCGGATACTTCAACGAGAGCATCTGCACGGCCAGATACGCCGCATTCTCCGCGCCGTCGACGGCCACACAGGCCACCGGAACGCCTTTAGGCATCTGCACGACCGACAGCAGCGAATCTTGTCCATCGTTATAGGAGCTCTTCATCGGCAGTCCGACGACGGGAATATGTGTGCATGCCGCCAGCACACCGGCTAAGTGCGCGGCCTTACCCGCCGCGGCAATGATCAGTTCAACGCCGTTCAAATGGGCGCTTTTCGCATACTCGACGGCAAGATCCGGCGTGCGGTGTGCCGAGATGACGCGCACATCTGTCTCAACGCCAAATTCTCCTAAAATATCGATCCCCTTTTTTACAACGGGA
>CALGIV010000089.1 GCA_937914785.1 uncultured Eubacteriaceae bacterium
AGTAAAGAAGCCCCGGAGAGCGCTTCTTTATTGATGCCGAGCGCCTAAGCCGCGCATGTGTGAATAAGGGCATTGCGATGGAAATCAACAACGGCCACGGCTATATGAATGTACACGACGCCTCAATCGCCGCTAAAAACGGCGCCAGACTGCTCGTCAGCTCCGATGCCCACCGCGCCGAAGATGTCGGCACATTCGATAAATGCGAAAAGATCATCTTTGCATCCGGCATCGATATAAAACAAATACTCAATATCAAGGAGGCATAAACTATGGACCTCGTCATCGTCACCGGTATGAGCGGAGCCGGCAAAAGTGAAACCATCCGCGCAATGGAAGATTTGGGCTACTACTGCGTCGATAATATCCCGCCGCAGCTCATCCTGCCTTTTGTCGAACTGCTGCATATGGAAAGCAAGATTGCGAAAGCGGCGCTCGTCTCCGATATTCGCTCCGGCGAATTTTTCGATGAACTCGCCGATGCCATTCAACATATGGAAGAGCGCAAAGTGCACTTTAAAATCCTGTTTCTGGATGCCAACGACAGCGTGCTGGTCAGCCGGTATAAAGCTTCCCGGCGTATGCACCCGTTAAGCACAGACGGCCGCATTGAAGAGGGTATCCGCAAGGAGCGCAAACGCCTGGCGCCCATCAAAGAAAAGGCCAATTACACGCTGGACACGACACATACGTCGATTAAGGAACACAAAGAATCCTTAAAGATGATGTTCACCGACAACCCGCGCGAAGACGCCTTCCTGCTGAACGTGACTTCGTTTGGCTTTAAATATGGTATCTGTATCGACGCCGACTTGGTGTTCGATGTGCGTTTTTTGCCCAATCCATTTTACATCGAAGAGCTCAAACCACTGTCCGGCCTTGATGAAGAGGTGGCCAGCTACGTATTGTCGTTTAAACAGACGAAAAAGTTTTTAAAGCTGCTCATCGAAATGCTCGAGTTTTTAATTCCCTGTTATACTAACGAGGGAAAAAGTCAATTGATCATCGCGATCGGCTGCACCGGCGGCCGGCACCGTTCTGTCGCAATGGCCGATGCACTGACTGAAAAACTGAGTGCAAAAGGCTATTGGGTCAGCCTTGATCATCGCGATATCGACAAGGACGTGAAAAATAAATGATCGATAAGAAGCCCAAAGCAGTTGTCATCGGCGGCGGCAACGGCCTTTCGGTGCTGCTCGCCAGCCTGAAACTTTACACGTCGAATATCACGGCTATCGTCAGCGTCGGCGACGATGGCGGCGGAAGCGGCACGATCCGTCAGGATATGGGCATCCTGCCCCCGGGCGATATCCGCAACTGTATTACCGCACTGGCCAACGACGAAGGCGAGATGCGCCAGCTTATCGAATACCGTTTCGAATCCGGTATGCTCGAAGGGCAGTCGTTCGGCAACCTGCTTATCGCCGCAATGTATTACATTAAAGGCAATTTTGCCGAAGCGATTCGCGCCGTCGGCGACGTACTTAAAATCTCCGGCCGCGTCGTGCCCGTCACGCTGGCCGACATGCGCCTGACGGCCGAGCTTGAAAACGGCGAGAAGGTCATCGGCGAATCGCACATTCCCGTCGTTGCAGACGCGATGGCCAGCCCGATTGCGCGCGTTTTCATCGAACCGGAAAACGCCCAGGCCTTCCACCACGCGATCACGGCTATCAAAGAAGCCGACTTTATCATCATCGGCCCCGGCAGCCTGTATACGAGCGTAATTCCAAACCTGCTCATCAAGGACCTCAATAAAGCGCTGGCAAAGACGACGGCAAAGAAATTCTATTGCTGCAATATTATGACGCAACGGGGCGAGAGTGACCACTTTACGGCCGCCGACCACTTAGAGGCCATTATGTCGCACGTCAACCGTCCGCATAAAATCTTTGACTACATCCTCTATAATACCAACTTAAACGTGTCAAAACAAATTATGCAGCGCTACCAATCGGAAGGCGCCGAGATCGTACCGCCGGGCAATATCGGCGATTACGCCAAAGCTTTCAGGCTGATCGGCAAACCTTTTCTGACCGTAAAGGAACAAAAGATCGTACACGACACACAAAGTATTTTCAAAGCGGTCTACAACGTATTGGACGAGGAGGCCCGATGAGCTATTCTGCCAATTTAAAAGCGACGCTAAGCCTGACCGAAGTGGTTGATGACGGCATAAAAGTTGCCGAATTATATGGATTTTTACACAGCGCCGGCACCATCTCGCTCTCTGCCGGCACCATAAAACTGATATTACTGTGCGACAGCGCAGCCGTGTCGCGCCGTTATTTTGCCATAATCAAAGATATTTTCGGCTTGACGCCTCTTTTGGGCGTCAAAAAAGGCACGGCTTTTTCACGCGGCAACCGCTATATGCTGCAATTTACAACTTCTGAAGAAGCAATGGAGCTTTTAAGTTTCTATAATATTTACGACCTTTTCGAAAACAGGCTGAATGATGAAATTGACTTATCCTTCATCAATACTGTTGAGACAAGGCAGGCTTACCAGCGCGGTATCTTTTTAGGCTGCGGCCATATGTCCGATCCTACAAAAACCTATCACCTGACGATGAATATCGGCAACCTGGTGCGCGCGGAACAAATACGTGCCTTATTAGAACACGATGATATTGCGATGAAAGTATCCAAACGCCAGGAACATATCTCGCTGTCATTAAAAGACCGCGACGGCATCGCAACGTTCTTAGCCTACATCGGCGCCCATAAAGCAATGCTCGACTTTGAAAGCCTGCTGACCGTCAAAGACTTTCGAAACGACACGGTCCGCATCATCAACAGCGAGACGGCCAATATCGATAAGACTGCGAATACAGCCGCGCGCCAGATCGAAGCCATTCAGTGCGTCCTTGAGGCGGCCGGCCCGCAGGCGCTGAACGCCAAGCTGACAGAAGCCGCCAGACTGCGTATGGCCTATCCCGAACTGCCGCTCTCCGCATTGTGCAAACTGTTCAAACCACCGATCGGCAAAAGTGCTGCATACAAGCGATATCTGCAAATTGAGAAAATCGCCGCTGACATTTCTTAAAAATCAAACAGGTAGACGCGCAGCGGCAAGCGCAGGTTTTGAAATTCTTTTCGTGCTGTCTGTTCTTCTCTTATCCGTATGGCAGCAGTCCTCTTTTTTTCAAACGTTTTTGGGTTTATGTTAAAAACATAGCTGTCTATCATTTTAACTATTTTCTTACCAGAATATTTTTCATACTTTTCAATTAATATATCATTCTTTTTTATTAAATCTATTAAATCAAATTTATTATGCCGTATACTTTTCAACTCTTCCACTATCGGGTTTATGCCCATTAAAAACCCATCATAGGCAAGCAGGGTCCTCACGTACTCGTCACAGGCACCCTTCATTTTCAAAAAGTGGAATAATATCTTATAAAGCTGCGCTTTCGCCTGCTGTACACTAAAATATCCGGCATCCTCAAAATACTGCGCCAGCGCTTCAAAAAACGCAAAACTGTCGCCAGCGTACCAAGTCGGGATAATGTAGGCAAGCGTGGCGGAAAAGCCCTGTCCATTCACATATTTATCCACGACGGACTCAATCACTTTTATCTTTAACAGCTCCGTATAAGAAAGCCACTTGTTCGACAGCACCTCATACGGCGCATAAGACGAATATACATATTGGTCCTTCTCGACTCTGCCTGCCATCGGCGAGCCCTTCAGAATCTTTAAAAACCCCAGCTGCAGCATATCTGCGCCGATGTCATACGCAAAGCGAAACGATTCTTTAAATGTCTCATAATCTTCATAGGGCAGGCCGGCAATCAGATCGGTATGTACGTGAATGTTTCGATTTTCGACGACTTTTTTTAAGTTCCGCGCACTCTTTCCAAGGTCGCTTTTGCGTCCAACCGCATCTAAAGTTTTAACATTTGCACTCTGAATGCCCGCTTCAAGCTGTATGGACCCGCGCGGCATCTGCTTTAATAACGCGATCTGCCCTTCATCCAATAAGTCCGCTGCAATTTCAAAGTGAAATGTGGTCGCAATATTATTTTCTTTGATATAGCGCCAAATGCTGTTTGCCCTTTCTGCATTACAATTAAACGTACGATCTGTAAACTTTACGATCGCAACGCGGTGCGCGATAAAGAAAGCCAGTTCTTTTTGAACCTTTTCTATGTCTTTCTCGCGTACAGTGCGATCTACCGCAGCCAAGCAATAGGCGCAGCGATAAGGGCATCCTCTGCTCGACTCATAATAAACGATCTTATTTTCCAGTTTTTTAATATCTTCTTCGCTATAAGGAAACGGGATTTCATCCATACAGACGAAGGCCGCCTTCTGCGCCGTCTGAACGATTGTGCCGCCCTGGCGGTAAGCGACGTTTGCAACCTCTCTGAGCACCCTCCCATCTTCAAGCGCTTTCAACACGTGTTTAAGCGTGAGCTCACCCTCTCCCTTTACGACGACATCGACAGCAGAATTGTTTTGCATAAACGCCGCCGTTTCAACTGTCACTTCCGGCCCGCCGACGACGATACAACAGTCAGGCAAAACTTTTTTCAAATCAGACATTACCCTTTGCACGTAATCGACATTAAAGATGTAAGCCGAAAACAGGTAAACATCAGCCCGCTGCCCGACAAGGTCTCTCAAAACATTGCCTGCCGGATCGTTGATGGAATACTCCAGCGCCGTTATTTGGGGATGTCCGACATACGCTCTTAAGGTGTACGCCGCCAGTGAAGAATGGACAAATCTGGCGTTAATCGCGCAAAATACCGTCTTCATGATAAACCCTCTTTTCTTAAGTCTTTTCATTATACAACGAAACCAGCTACATTCAAAAGCTGTTTACATCTTAAAACAGATCGCTTATAATAAAAAATAAGGAAAACGCTATGTATGAAAATCTGAAAGCAAAAGCACACGAATTATTGGAAATCTTCCAAAATGCTGCCGATTATACTGATACCGCCACACTGGAAACAATTTTGGAGACGAATCACTTCCAAATCAAAGTGATTGATATCGAATATGCCTGCTACCTTGAAAACATCATTTTCTGCGGTCGAAAAGACGAGATTTCATACCGGCACAACCTGGCTCACGAAATTGCACACATTTACTTGCATTGCACTTTATTCTCTCTGTCGCATCCACCAAATTACAAGAACGAGGCACAAGCCGAAGCCTTCGCCGCTTTTCTACTGCTGCCCTCCCCCGCTTTTGAAGAAGACTTGATGAACCAAATGGGCGATAAGGCGCTCAGCGATAAATACCAGGCGCCTCTGCACTTGATCAAAGTGCGCAAACGCATCTGCCGGCCGGAACTTCGCCGAAAGATGCATAATACAGAGCCGGACGAATTTTAATAAAATAAAACCCGGTTAAACCGGGTTTTATCATTATTTGTCTAAACGCGCCTTGATCGGGTCGATTAAATTTTTATTGCACATATTATGCTTAAAATGCTTGCAGTTTAAGCACGTCGGACCCGAGGCATCCGGCGAGTTCTTAAACATATCGGCTTTCGGGTCGAACTCCGAGCAATTTTGCGCTATTTTCGTAAATGAACTGCGATTCATTTTTACTCTCCTTTTCTAATTTCTTCAATTATTATCCCGCAATAAAAAAAAACTATGCATTTCAACATAGTCTCTTTTTATACGCTTAATGACCGTCGTCATCTACACGATAATCTGTAAACCCAATCGATGATTTATCCGGCAAAATAATTGCCAGTACAATATAGATAATAATGCCTGGAAATCCTGCCACTAATAAAGAGAGAAGCACGTAACATATTCTGATGATCGATACGTCGATGTTGAAGTATTGCGCGATTCCGGAGCATACGCCTGAAAACATACCTGTCTGCTTATCTTTAAACAATCTTTTTTTCATTTCCGCATTCCTTTATTTCTAGTCTCTTTCATACTCAATACTATAACTTCCTGCAATTAAAATAATATTACCGCACTATTAAAAATTTATTAAAGTTGTTACATGCTTTTATTGTTTCGTAAACGTTTTTATTGTATAATAGAAACACAAAACTATACTCTGGGCAGAAACAATGTTATTTAAGGAGGACAAAATGGCTGAATTTGATGCACTGCAATTTAGAAAAAGAGGCATTATGGGAATGATGGACATTCCCGTTGACGACATCGACAAACCGATCATCGGCGTATGTAATACTTTTACAGAAATGGTTCCCGGCCACTCTCATTTAAGACGTGTGGCGGATAATGTGAAAAGAGGGGTGGACCGCGCAGGCGGTGTACCGCGCGAATTCGGAACGATCGCTTTATGCGACGGCGTCGCCCAAGGACACGAAGGCAATTATTATGTGCTGCCATCGAGAGACGCGATCGCCGACAGCGTTGAGATCGTCATGCGCGCACACAAACTGGACGGAATTGTGCTGATTGGCTCATGTGATAAAATTGTACCCGGCCTGCTGATGGCTGCTGCCAGGGTCAATATCCCGGCAATCTTTGTGCCGGGCGGCCCGATGTTGTCCGGCCCGCCATTTGCGAAAAAAGCGAAAGCCGACGGCACGGCTACAACCGAAGCGCTCGGTATGTATCAGGCCGGCAAGATTTCGCTCGACGACGTTTTAAATGTCCAGGCGACTTGCAGCCCCACCTGTGGTTCCTGCGCATTCTACGGTACGGCAAACACGATGAGCTGCACGATGGAGGCGCTCGGTATGACACTGCCGCACGCAGGGGCAATTCCCGCCGTTTACAACGAACGTTATCACTGCGCGATGCGTACCGGCGAAAAAATCGTCGAGCTCGTCGAGAAAAATATCTGCGCACGTGATATCTTAACGTTTGGGGCTTTCCAGAATGCCATCCGCTTCTTAATGGCCAGCGGCGGCAGCACGAATGCCGTACTGCACCTTTGTGCCGCGGCATATGAACTGGGCATTGATACGGATCTAATTATGAAAGAATTTGACAAACAGAGCGACCTGATCCCACATATCGCGGCGATGAATCCTTCTTCCTATCAATACGATATGGAAGACTTTTACAAAGCCGGCGGCGTGCAGAAGGTCTTTAAACAGATCGAAGACAAACTGGCTCTATCTGTGATGACGGCCAATGCCAAAACCCTTGGAGAAAACCTCACAGAATACACTTCGCCATATCCGCCGAACGACGATATGATCCGCACGGTGGATAATCCGCACAGCACACTGGGTGGCCTTGCGATTATGCGCGGCAACCTCGCTCCGGACACAGGCGTGGCAAAACCCGCGGCAATCGCCGAAGAGGTGCGGCAGTTTACGGGTGAAGCGATCTGCTTTGATTCGGAAGAAGAATGCACGCAGGCATTACAGGACTTAAAAGTAAAAGCCGGCCACGTCGTCGTTATCCGCTACGAAGGGCCGAAGGGCGGCCCGGGCATGCGTGAGATGTACGCACCGATGAAGCTGCTCTATGGACAGGGGCTCGCGACAACAACTGCGCTGATTACAGACGGCCGCTTCTCCGGTACAAACAACGGCTGCTTCGTCGGCCACATCTCGCCGGAAGCCGCCGTAGGCGGACCGCTCGCCCTCATCAAAGACGGCGATAAGATCACCGTCGACGTCATCAAAAAAGACCTCCATCTACATATCAGCGATGAAGAGATGGCCAAACGCAAAGCTGAATGGAAACCCCGACATAAAGAACTGACCGGATATTTGAAACGCTATACGGCGATGGCGCTTTCCGCCGATAAAGGCGGCGTGCTCGATATCGATCACGTAAATAAAGACTGACAAACAAATAACGATTAAAAGCTGTTGTGAAATGGTGAATAAACACCATAAAACAACAGCTTTTTTTAACTGAAAAAGAGCAGTGATTGATCGCTCAATATTGTTAAATAAATATCAATCCCCCCTGAAAATTTTACATCCTTTACATGCTTATATTTCTGCAATTTCCTAACTAGTATTTCACTAAATCCAGACAGTTTCATTAAGCTAAGATGGTTTGATCGTTGGCAAATTGGACTAAACAAGACTTCAAACATGATTGAAGCGAAATATTGACAATATCACTCTTTGCTCACGTATTGAGCTGATCCCTGATAAATTTATATTCGACGACTTTTTTACAAAATTGTATAAAAAGCAAAAAAAATATTGTTTTTTATAAAAAGGTGGTATAATAAGGAGATTAAATTTTAATCTTAACAATGTGAGTTATAAACAATGAATGATAAAGACTATAATACAAACGGGGATACCCCTAAAGAAAATACCATGGCCGAAATAATGGCCTCTTACAAAAGCCCTGTTAAAGCCAAAAAGAAAAAAGCCGGCAAGGCGGCTGAAAAAAAGCACCTTTTATCGCGTACCTGGTTTAAGGTCACTATTTCTGTCGTCATATTTTTGGGCATCGTTTTTGTCATGGGCTTTGGGTATATCAATAGCCTGTCGTCAAACACACCGCTCAGGAGCAACGACAAATTTGCCAATAAAGTCAATGCGGCAAAAGGGCTGGATATCTCGGCATATTTTGACAGCAACACGATCAATGTGTTGTTTTTTGGCTTAGATAAAAATGAAGACCGCGAAGATCTCTATGACGTATTTCGTCCGGATACCATTATTCTGGCCAGCATCAACCTCGAAAAGAATTCGATCAGTATGGTCTCTATTCCGCGCGATACGTATGTACCGCTGTACGGCTACCGTGGAAAAGCGAAAATCAATTCCTGTATGTACTACGGCACGATCTA
>CALGIV010000090.1 GCA_937914785.1 uncultured Eubacteriaceae bacterium
TGCCAGTAACCTGACGGTCATTATTGTGGGCCTGACGTCGATGACGTCTTTTGTCGCGCCTGATCAGTCGATCGTTTATTCGATCAGGATTTTACGTTTTTTCGTAATGATCTGTACAGGGATTATGGGGTTGCCGGGATTAATTTTTTCCAGCGTTTTCATCCTTGCGCTGGTGCTTGATAATTACAATATGGGCTATCCTTATATGATGCCTTATTTACCTTTTTATAAGCGTTGGGCCAAGAAGCAGTTTATGAGTGAATTGGATATGGAGAAGCAGAGAAAGCGCAATAGTCTGCCGATCAATGACAAATAGTTGGTGTATGCCAACTATTTTATTGTGTTTTTACAAGTGCAATGTATAATATAGGCAATAGAATAAAGGAGAATAAAATGCGAATTATTGATATTTCCAAAGAGTTGTTTGCCGCTCCGGTCTATCCCGGCAATGAACCGGCAATGCTAAAGCAGTTGATGAGTATGAAAACAGGCGATATTTATAATGCGACGGAGTTGACGGCGAACGTACATACATCAACCCACGCCGATGCGTTTATGCATTTTGTCGATGGCGAGATCGATATCGCGCAAATGCCATTAGAACATTACGTCGGCACTTGTTACGTTTTGGAAGTGGAAGCGGGGGTAGTTTGCGCGGAGACGATTCGTCGAAGGGTGCCATCCGGTACAAAGCGTTTGTTGATAAAAGGAAAGGGTAGGGCAGTTTTGTCTGTCGAAGTGGCAAAATATATTGCAGGGTGTGGTATTATTACCGTGGGGACGGATTATTGGTCGGTAGCGCCTCTTGATAATGAGGCAGAGATTCATATTACTTTATTCAAACAGCGCGTTGCCGTTATCGAATCGCTCGATTTGTCGGAAGCGGAAAGCGGAGCGTATATGCTGTTTGCGCCGCCGATTAAAATCAAAGGGGCGGAGGGAGCACCTGTGCGTGCGCTGCTCATAGAAGGTATGGAAATTTTTTAAATGGTATAAGTGCAAACAAACAGGCAGCGCCTGTTTGTTTGATAAAAAAGTATGTATGTATTTAGTACCAACTGTGTCTGTCGAACAGCTCAGGCTTGTCCCATAATGCAAGGACAGTGATGGCGGCATCGGCAATCGCAGCTTTGTCTTCAAGGGAATAATAATCACGTCGCCCGTCTAATTCCCTGCAGGATTCGGCCAGGACTGCGATGCATTGTTCTAAATTCGTATAGTTCATTACTTCCTCCATAATAGGTTTTGACATATTACAACAATATGTGACGTTATTTTCATAATATGCTATATGTAGTATTATAGTGAAAGGGCTTAAAATTATTTGTCGCATTTTGTCAGAAGTTTTAATTTTATGAGTAAAAAATCGATATAATGTATAAATAATGAAAAAAAGTTCGAAAAATGTGCACATGTTGTGTTTTTGTTGTTATATGAAAGGGGAGGATTTATTATATTAGGAATACATTAATTTTCAATTAATATTGCTGAAAGATGTTGAAATTTTAATCTGGATGTCAGATAATTAAAACATAGGTTATTCGAGGTGAAAAAATGAACTATGAATATAAAGATTATCGATATCCGGTATCGGTAAAAAGTAGGTTTGTTGTACTATTATTGTGTATCTTCTTTGGTTATCTGGGCTTTCATCGTTTCTATGCCGGTAAAACGGGAACAGGTATTCTGTATATGTTTACCGCGGGCTTGTTCGGGATTGGCATATTGATCGATCTCATTCAAATTTTGTTTGGTAACTTTACCGATAAGGCCGGTTATTTTATTAAAGAGTGGTAAGCGACAGCAAAGAAAACAACGCTTAAGGGAGCGTTGTTTTTTGTACGGTGCCTTTTAAAAGTTCATCTTGCTTTTTTATATATTTCTCAGTATAATTATAACACTCGTTTCAATATCATTAGATATAATATCGTTAGATTGATTAACGAATTTAGAAATCTAATGAATATTGTTAATTGTTCTCTGTATTATAATGAAAAAATATAGATAGAAAAAAGTAATAGTAGTGATAGGGAGGTTTCATCATGGCGGTATTTAAAAAGTGGAAGAAGTTTTCGGTCGGCGGTTTTCGGCAGGATAATGCTGAAGAAGTCCGGCAGGATCCCGGTAATGAAGAGGAAAGTGAAAAGATAACAAAACTAGACAGCCTGACGCCCAAAGAATATGAAGAATTGTACTGGCTTTTACAGGGACATACGTTGAAAGAGGCAGCTGAAAAGATGAATGTAAAGTACTCGACAGCAAATACGCATATGACTAACATTTATAAGAAATTGGGTGTGAAGACGCGTGCCGAGCTGATTATTCAGTATAAAAGTTATGAAAAGTATCGATCGAAATGATGGGTCGAAAAGAGAGGCTGTTTAACAGGCTTTCTTTTTTTGGAATCTACAATTTGTTATTGAAAATGCTACGGCATACAGTATATAATATAAAAAACTAAAAATAAGCAACGATATAAGAGCTACATAGGAGGATTGGGATGAATATATTCGAAAAGATAACGGATATGGCGGAGACTGCAAAAGAAATGGCCAGCGATGCGGTGGATGTTGCCAAGCTAAACAGCAGGATTGGCGATGCCAATAAAAAGAAGGACAGGCTTTACCGCGAAATCGGGGAGTTTTACTACAAACAATTTACCAATGAAGAAGAAGTTCATCCTGTTGTCTATGCTTTTTGCGAAGAAGTGAATTTTGTGGAACAGCAGATTCATTATTATGAGGAAGAAATTAGTAAAATTAAACGGCGAGAGACAGATGGCGCGGCTGAAAAGCCGGCGGATGAAGCAGTTGATGACTCACAGGCAGACACAGCTGCTGCACCGGTGGCCATACAGCCGGTGCTCCCGGATAAAGACGCTGCGGAGGCAGCGCGCCGAGCGGCGATTGAAGAAGAGATGAAAAGCCGGCCGAAGGTGGACCCGGGGATGTCGGAAGCGATGTATGCCGAACAGTTGGCACAGCAGGAAAAGTCGCGTGCTGCAATTCAGTCGCTTGTATTATTCGATCCTTTTGTGCCAAAACTTGTGCCGGATAAGCCGGTCGATATACCGCATCCACCTGTCAAAGAGGAAGAGCTGCCCAAGCACAATATTTATCCTTTTGTGCCCAAAGCGACGCTGGCTGAAGCGGTTCAGCCAGGGATTACTTTTCAGACAATTCCGTTATTTGATCCATTTAGTGATAGTGAGCAGGGCGCCAGCGGTGAGGTAGTCATCATTGGTGAAGTGCGTATACCGGAAGTAAAAACGTCGATTGCAGAAGCTTCTGTCGATGCGGAGGAAAAAGGAGTTGCTATGATCGTATGTGGTAGTTGCGGCAAGGAGCTGCGGTTTGAGGCGAATTTCTGCAGCAGGTGTGGTAAAAAGCTAAGAAATTAAATATATATTTAGGGGAATGGCAATAAACGTAAGGGAGTTGAGCGTATGCCGGATATGTCCCCGAATGTAGAGCTGGAAGCGATTACGGAAGAAATTCGCAAGTTAAATGCGCGCCGCACGGTTTTGTATGCCGGTATCGGTGAAAAGCTTTTTTCAAAAGCGAAAGCTGTGCAGATGTTCCGTTCGACTGTACTTGAAATCGGCGATATCGAAGTAAAGCTTGCCGCAGAGCAAAAGGCTTTAAACGCTGCCAAGAAAGCCTCGGGGCAAGCTGTATGTACTGTTTGTGGTACTTGGATTGCGCAGCGGGCGAAGTTTTGCAGTAATTGCGGTGCGAAAGTCGATGAAGACTGTCCTTTGTAGAAGGACAGTTTTTTTATTATAGAATTGCTGCAGGATGTCAATACTATCTTTATGGAAAAGAAAATTGTGATCATACAGCCGAAAACGCGATTGACGGTACACTATCCGGTACAATTGCGTATTAAAGATATTGCCTTTGTCAGCACCGATGAAGAGATTTTAGACAAAGTAAACAATATCCCAATTGTTGATATTGAATCCGGAGAGGGTATCAGCGTCATATTCCTTATCGATATTGCGCGTGCGGTACGACGCGCCGTCGAGCAGGCTGACGTTCGTTTTTTGGGCACAGATGATATTATCGTCGAATATGTGCAGCAGGATAAGAAGAGGAATTTACTGCAGACGGTAAAGACCATCGTAATCGGGATGTTTATCGTCATTGCGGCCGGTGCGGCTTTGATGAATTATCATGCAGACGTCGATATGATCAGTGCGCTGAGCCGCATCAACCGTATTGTGACGAACGAGGATGTGGAGCTGCCGCTGGTGACGGCAATTCCGTATTCGCTTGGCGTCGGTTTGGGGTTGTATTTGTTTTTCAATTTGTCTTCAAAGAAAAAGAGCAAGAAGATTCAATTTCCTTCCCCGTTAAAGACAGAAATTGCCTCTTACACCGATGTGGCCGAGGACTTGATGAAAGAACAGGCGCGCAACGAAAGGCAGGAGGAGTAATGGGTTTTGCAGTTGCTGCGGCAGTCTTGTTTTGTCTTTGTGCCGGCGCCGCCGTGGGGACTTCAATCGCTTCGCTCTTTGCCGCTTTGGATATTATTCCGCGATTGAATATCGGTGTGCGTGAAAAAGACCGGACGAGGCTGTGGCAAAGTGCTGTCATTGTCGGTGGTATTGTCTCTACGATGGTATACACATTTGGTGTAGGTATGAGCTTAGGTAAAATTGCCTCCGGGACGGCAGGGCTTCTGCATGGCGTTTTTGTCGGGTTGTTAGCGGGAGCGTTGACGGAGGTATTGAATATCATTCCTATTTTGACTCAGCGGCTTAAGTTGAAAAATGGTGAGAAAACTATAATAAATGCCTTGATAATCGGTAAAACTATGGGTGCATTGTTCTTTTTTCTAGTAAATTATTTCTCGGAGGTATTTTAGTGAAAGATATCAGCAATAAAGAGTATAAGGAGCTTTATGAACAGAAGCGCCCAAAAGCGAAGCTGAGCACTAATTGTCTGAAAGCCTTTTGTGTCGGTGGTCTGATCTGTATGATCGCACAGGCGTTTAACGATATTTATACAAAAGTGCTTGGCATCGGCGCGGTCAATGCGGCGTCGTTTACATCGATTACGATGATTTTTTTAGGTGCGTTGTTGACGGGTCTTGGCATTTACGATGATATCGGCCGGTTTGCAGGCGGCGGTAGTCTCGTGCCGATTACGGGCTTTGCCAATTCCGTCGTATCGCCGGCTTTGGAGTTCAAAAAAGAAGGGTTGATATTCGGAGTTGCGGCGAAGATGTTTGTCATCGCAGGGCCGGTCATTGTCTACGGTCTGTCTTCTTCGATGATCGTTGGTTTTATTTATTATATCGTAAGGATGATACTGTTATGATTAAACGCGGAATGCAGACATATGCGATGGAAAAGACGATTTACATTGCCGATACGTATGCGATTGCAGGGCCGAAAGAGGGTGAAGGTCCGCTCGGGAAAGATTTTCATAAAATCTGTGTGGATGATACCTGTGGCTGTGGAAGTTATGAAATGGCGGAAAGACAGCTTTGTTTCGATGCGGTGCAGGCAGTGATTCAATCCAGTCAGGTGCGGCCGGAGTTGTATTGCGGCGGCGACTTGCTGAATCAGATTATCTCTACGTCATTTACCGCACGGCAGATCGGCCTGCCGTATTGGGGGGTGTATTCGGCTTGCGCATCTTTTGGACAGGCGGTGCAGACAGTGGCTACGGCAATCGAAAGCGGTGGTATTCAAAGCGGTATCGTCTCGGCCGTATCGCACTTTTCTTCAGCTGAACGGCAATACCGGATGCCGCTGGAATACGGCGGACAGCGTCCGGATTGGGCGCAGTGGACAGTAACCGGTGCCGGTGCAGCGCGGATTTCCACAGAAGACAGCAACCAGAATGGCGTGATCATTAAAGACTTCACGATTGGCAAGGTAATGGACTTAGAGGTCAGCGATGTCGACAACATGGGTGCGGCTATGGCGCCGGCGGCCGTCGATACGGTTCTGCAGCATTTAAGCGATACGGGCCGTGAGCTGCGCTATTACGATATGGTCGTAACAGGTGATTTGGCCGTTTACGGGTCGGAATTATTTGTTGAGCTTTTAAAGCGCGCCGGGATTGAGGCGCAAGCAGTGCATCGAGATTGCGGTGCGATGATTTACGATACGCAGAATCAGAATGTTTATTCCGGCGGCAGCGGTGCAGGATGTTTTCCATCTGTATTCTGTTCTACGCTGTATGACAAACTGGTAGATGGAAAAGTTGAGCGTATGCTCTGCCTGCCGACGGGTGCGTTGCTTTCGACGACGAGCAGCCAGCAGGGAGAAAGCATTCCGTGTATCGCGCATGCATTCAGCTTAGAGAGGGAGAAGAAATGAAGGCATATGTAATGACGTTTATCGTCGGCGGCATCTTTTGTGCCATCGCACAAATTCTGCTGAACAAAACGCAGATGAAGACGGCGCACATCCTGGTTACGTATGTTGTCGGCGGCGTGGTCCTGTCGGTTTTGGGCATATACGAAAAAATAATCGATATTGGATATGCAGGAGCGACGACCCCGATCATCGGCTGGGGGCACGCGCTGATGCAGGGGACGATAGCGCAGATTGAAGCAGAAGGGTTGATTGGCGTATTTACAGGCGGACTGACGGCCGCGGGAGGCGGTGTTGCCGCAGTCTTGTTGTTTGGGTTTATTATGGCATTGCTGTTCAATCCCAAGACAAAAAAATAAGCGGTGTAGTGAGTTGACAAGAAGGACGGCAAAAGAAAGCAAGCGCGCTCAAAGAGCCGCGACCAGAATGATTTGCGGTCACAACGAACAGGGAGAAGCCTTGCGCAAAAGTGCGCAGGGCTTTGTGTTATTTACCGGCTGAATAAAAGTGCAGGTTGTGATAAAATATAAAGCATCATCAATCGATAGGAGGGGTCTTATGAAAGTATTGTTGATAAACGGCAGCCCGAATAAAGAGGGCAATACTTATACAGCGCTGGCCGAAGTGGGAAAAGAGATTGAAAAGCAGGGCGTAGAGGCGGAAATCGTACAGATCGGCACAGAACCAATCCGTGGGTGTGTCGGTTGTGGCGGATGTATGCGCAAAGAGGCTAAAGGCTGCGTATATGAGGATGTTGTAAGCGTTGCGGCGGAGAAGATGGCTTCTTCCGATGGGCTGATTATCGGCACGCCCGTACATTATGCGGCAGCCGGCGGTGCGATTACGTCGTTTGCTGATCGGTTCTTCTATTCTGCGCGAGGTGCGTATGCCTATAAGCCGGCTGCGGCGGTGGCTGTAGCGCGGCGGGGTGGTGCGGTGCCGGCATTTGATCAGCTGAACAAGTATTTCGGTATTTCAAATATGCCCATCGTGCCGTCGAGTTATTGGAATATTGCTTTTGGTCAAAGGGCAGGGCAGGCTGGTGAGGATTTGGAAGGAATGCATACAATGCGCGTACTTGGCAGGAATATGGTGTGGATGCTGCGTTGTATCGAAGCAGGGGTGCAGAATGGGGTTGGTTTGCCGGAAAAAGAGGCGAAGGTATTTTATAGTTACATTCGGTAGGTGCTTGAGTTTTGAAAGCGGAGCTTTGGGCTCAAAGTCGTAATTGTTATGTTATCGGTTTGTTGCTTGGCTTTTCTTGTTTGTTTATTCTTTGTCTTGTTCGCGCTTTTCCAACAGCTGAAAAGCGCGGCAAAAAGCCGCCGGCGGATGAAAA
>CALGIV010000091.1 GCA_937914785.1 uncultured Eubacteriaceae bacterium
TGGGGATTATAAACAGCCTGACATTTTTGATCATCGACCGGGAATTTGCCACTCTCGATACAAACAGAGCTTCTAAGATAAAGATTCTCGGCGTCGTGTGCTTGCCGTTTATTCTTTTCGCCCTGGTCATTTTTATCGCGGGTTATATGGCACTGGCGCTCGATTCGCTCATCGCAGTCGCCGGATTGCTGCTCGTCGTCTTAGCAGGCCGCCTCTTTGAAATGCTGAATACAAAAATTGTGCTTTCTGCAATTTTACAAGGTGTCCTTTATACGATGTTCTTATTGTCGTTTGGCTTTATGATCGCGTAAATATGCAATGTAACCATCGTTTTTGATAATTAGTAAATCATACCAGGCAAAAAACAACGCCCGAACACTTGAATTATTAAAGCAATTTATATAATATGTAAAATATAGCAACAGAAGTGAGAGAAGCGTATGGCCAGATATATTGCAAAAAGACTTTTGATGATGATCATTACCCTGTTTCTGATCGTCTTAATTACATTCATCCTCATGCACTCCGTACCCGGGGGCCCTTTTGTGCGTGAAAAAACGCTGCCGCCTCAGGTTGAAGCCGCACTAAACGAAAAATACCACTTAAACGATCCTTTGCCGAAGCAATTCTTTGATTATGTCAAAGGGATTCTGCGCTTCGATTTCGGACCGTCTTTAAAGTATACCGGAAAAACCGTCAACGATTTTATCTCAAACGGCTTTCCCTACTCGGCAAAACTCGGCGGCATTACCATCCTGTTCGTCCTCCTCACGGCGATCCCATTGGGCATTGTCGCCGCGCTGAAAAACGGCAAATGGCAGGACATGGTGGTAATGGCCATCGCGACGATCGGCATTACGATCCCAAGCTTTGTCATCGCCTCCGTGCTGATCTACATATTTTCTTTCAGACTTAATATCCTGCCGACATTCGGCCTGACAAACTGGAAGAGCTACATCCTCCCTGTCATCGCATTGGGCGGTTATTCTCTTTCTTTTGTCGCGCGCTTAATGCGCTCAAGCCTGCTCGAAGTTATGGGGCAGGACTACATTCGAACCGCACGGGCAAAGGGGCTGCCGGAAGTGCGCGTCATTACGAAACACGCCCTGCGCAACGCGCTGATTCCCGTGGCAACCATTTTGGGCCCGACGATTGCGAACTTGCTGACCGGTTCTTTCGTCATCGAAAAGATTTTTGCCATTCCCGGTATGGGCAAGCATTTCGTCGAAAGTATCACAAACCGGGATTATACTGTCATCCTCGGATTTACCGTCTTCTACGCGGCCTTCTTGATCGCGATGATTTTCATCGTGGATATTTTCTACAGCATGATAGACCCGCGTATTAAACTTGAATAACCGGCTCAATGGAGTTTTACTTTACATATAAAGGAGCGCACGACTGTGTGGGAAAAATTAGATATCAGACAAGAAGAGCGTGAAAAGATCGTCTCAAAGCGTCGAAGTTTTTTAAGTGACGTTTGGTTTCGTTTCAGCCATAAGCCCACCGCTATTGCAGGGCTTATGGTCATCGTGCTGATGATTCTGTTCGCTATTCTGACGCCGAGTTTCACGTCACATACATTCAGCTCTCAGGTGCTTGATCACGTCAGTATGGCACCCTGGCTGAAGAGCATCGCCCTCGACGAAGGGGAAGGCTACATTTACGTAAACCAAAATTTAAAATTAATCCATGTCAACGCCGACGGGACGCTCGGACAAACCTTAACGCGCCTTGATGAGGACGATATCAATAAAGTCAATACTTATGCATTTGATGAGGAAACCCTGCAGCTAAAATACGGCGGCGGCTCACAGACGGTCGTCTTTGAAGACGGCCGCGAATTTTCCGATGTCGTCAAGGTGAAGAACAAAACATACCTGCTGGGCACCGACACGCTTGGCCGCGATATCCTTACCAGACTGGCCCACGGCACGCGTATTTCGCTGCTCGTCGCTTTTCTGGCCACGGCAGTCAATATGATCATCGGCATCCTTTACGGCGGCATCGCCGGTTATAAGGGCGGTAACGTCGACGGTGTGATGATGCGTATTGTCGACATCATCAGCGCCATTCCGCTGACATTGTACGTCATCTTGATTATGGTCATCGTCGAAAATGGCATGACCAGCATTATCATCGCATTGTCCAGCGTCTATTGGGTGAATATGGCACGTGTCGTGCGCGGACAAATCCTCTCTTTAAAAGAGCAGGAATTCATCTCCGCAGCACTCACGATCGGCTCCTCGCCGAAAACGATTTTGATGCGCCACTTGATTCCGAATTCGATGGGCCCGATCCTCGTCACGGCAACGATGCTCATCCCACAGGCAATCTTTATGGAGGCCTTTTTAAGCTATTTGGGCCTCGGCGTACAGCCGCCGATGGCTTCTCTGGGCACAATGTGTAATGATGCGACGGAAATGTTGCGTTCCGCCCCTTACCAACTCTTCCTGCCTGCTGCGATGATCTGTTTGATCATGTTCGCTTTTAACTTCGTTGGAGACGGCCTGCGCGATGCGCTGGACCCGCAGCTGCGCAAATAGAGCAAAAGGAGCAAGATGATGGATACTATATTAAATGTTAAAAATTTAACAACTTCCTTTCTTACCAGCTCCGGCAAGGTGAATGCCGTGCGCGGCGTCAGCTTTGACTTAAAAGCGGGAGAGACGCTGGGCATCGTCGGCGAATCCGGCAGCGGCAAGAGCGTTACCTGCATGTCGATTTTAAAGCTGCTCGCCAGCACCGGACAAATCTCCGACGGCGAAGTGCTTTATCATGATGAAGATTTGGTCCAGATGTCGATGAAGGAAATTCGAAAAATACGCGGAGACAAAATTTCCATGATCTTCCAGGATCCGATGACCAGCCTGAATCCGCTGATTCCCACCGGCAAGCAAATCACTGAAATGCTGAAAATTCACTATCCTAAAATGACCAAACAACAGCTCAAAAACCGTGTTTTGGAATTATTCGACCAGGTGAAAATTCCCGAACCCGAAAAACGTTATAAACAATATCCGCACGAATTCTCCGGCGGCATGCGCCAGCGTGTGATGATCGCGATGGCTCTGGCCTGCAATCCGGAAATCCTGATTGCGGATGAGCCGACAACGGCGCTCGATGTTACGATTCAGGACCAGATATTGAAACTGCTGCGCACCCTGCAGGCAGAGCTTAATATGAGCATCCTCTTTATCACGCACGACCTGGGCGTTGTCGCCGAATTGTGCAGCCGCGTCATCGTGATGTACGGCGGGCTGATTATGGAAGAAGCCCTTATCGACGATCTGTTTGAAAATCCTGCACATCCTTATACGATGGGCCTGTTAAAAAGCATTCCCAACCTTCAGCAGGACAAAAACATTCAACTGACGCCCATCCCGGGTTCTCCGCCCGATATGACAGGCGAGTTAAAGGGTTGCCCGTTTGCGCCGCGCTGTGCTTACGCGCGCAAAATCTGTATCGAACAACGGCCTCCTGTCGTCGAACTGACAGAGACGCACAAAAGTATGTGCTGGCTGCTTTCAAGCGAGGCGCCGCTCATAGACAATCCTTTCGCCGATACATGGTGCACCTTACTTTACGGGGGTGAACGCAATGGAAAATAAGCCCGTATTAAAAGTCGAAAATCTGACAAAACACTTTTCCGTCAAAGGCGGCCGGAAAGTCGTACACGCCCTTGACGATGTGAGTTTTGAAATTCCGAAGGGAAAGACGCTCGGTCTCGTCGGCGAGTCCGGCTGCGGCAAATCGACGTGCGCCAAGACGATTATCCGCATTCACGAGCCTACTTCCGGCAAAGTATATATCAATGACACCGACATCTCGACAATGCGGCAAAAGGAACTAAAGCCCTACCGCAAGCATATCCAGATGATCTTTCAGGACCCTTATTCGTCGTTGAACTCTCGTATGACTGTACACGACATCATCGCAGAACCGCTGCAGGCGCATAACATTGCCTCCGGCAAAACGGCGACGGAAATGGTGCATGACATCCTGTTTCGCGTCGGATTGAACCGCGACCATGCCGACCGTTACGCCCATGAATTTTCAGGCGGCCAGCGTCAGCGTATCGGCATTGCGCGCGCACTGATTCTAAAACCAGACATCGTCATCTGCGACGAGCCAATTTCTGCGCTCGACGTCTCTATCCAGGCGCAGGTCGTCAATATGCTCAAAGACTTCCAGACGGAAATGGGCCTGACGTATCTGTTCATCGCTCACGACTTGTCGATGGTGCGCTACGTCAGCGACGTCGTCGGCGTGATGTATCTGGGCAGACTGATCGAAACGTGTGATGCCGCTGAAATCTATACGTCCCCGCTGCATCCCTATACGCAGGGGCTATTGTCTTCAATTCCGATCCCATCGCCAAAAGCGGCACGCGAGAAGATCAGTGTCGGTATTCAAGGCGATATCCCCAGTCCGATCGACCTGCCGCCCGGGTGCCGGTTCAGTACGCGATGCCCGAAATCTATGCCCATCTGCAAGGAACAGGAACCCGCGATGCTCGATGCAGGCGGCAGCCATTGTGTGGCCTGCCACTTATACAATAAATAGAATTTGAAGGAGCCGAAGCTTCTTTAAATAAATCACTGCCCTCATAGCGTCCGGGCAGTAAAGAAAATCTGAAAAGAGAGGAAAAATTTATGAAAAAAAGAATTGGTATTGCACTCGTGCTGTTATTGGTCTTATCCTTAACGCTCGGTGCATGCGGACAGTCCGGCGGTGGCGGCAGTGATGCTGCTCAAGAACTCACTTACGTACTGTTAAATGAGCCCGACGGCATCGACCCGACAATAACGAGCAACTCTTTTGCTTCGCCGATCCTGACGAACGTGTTTGAAGGCCTCGTTACATACGACTCTTCAGGCAGCATCGTAGCCGGTCAGGCGGAAAGCTGGGACATCAGCGAGGATGGCCTTGTCTATACCTTTACTCTGCGCGAAGGATTAAAATGGAGCGACGGCAGCGACCTGACAGCCAACGATTTCGTCTATTCCTACCAACGCGTTTTGACGCCTGAAACGACGTCGAATTATCTGAGTATGCTCACAGACTTCATCGCAAACGCACAGGAATACTACGACGGTACAGCTACGGCGGAAGAGCTCGGCGTACAGGCGCCGGATGACAGAACGCTCGTGCTGACGCTGAAAGAAGTAGCACCTTACTTCATCGACGTCTTATCTATGTGGGTATACAGCCCCGTACAACAGGCTGCTGTTGAAGCCGGCGGCGAACGATGGACGTTGGATCCTGCAACGTATGTCAGCAACGGCCCATTCAAAGTCAGCGAACTGAATATGGGCGAAAACGTCGTCTTGGTGAAAAATGAAAACTACTGGAATGCCGCTGATGTAAAGCTTGAAAAAGTTACTCTCCGCTACATTCTGGATCAATCGACGGCACTTACAGCTTTCTTAAACGGCGAAGTCGACGGCGTCCATGGCGTTCCCGGCAGCGACATCCCGCGCTTAAAAGCTGATGAAAACAGCGGGTTGCAAATCCTTTCACAATACGGCACATTCTATTATCTGTTTAACAACGAAGATGAAGTGCTGTCTGATCCGAACGTGCGCAAAGCGCTGAATCTGGCAATCGACCGCACAGCACTCATCGAAAACGTCACGCAGAACGGCGCTCAGCCGGCCTACAGCATTGTCTCTCCCGGCTACGTCGTAGACGGTGAAGACTTCGCAGATGGCCGCGGCACCTTCGGTATGACGCCCTCCGGCGATATTGAAGGCGCGAAAGCAGCGCTTGCAGAAGCCGGCTACCCCGATGGTGAAGGCTTCCCGACGATTTCTTTCGCTTACTACACGAACGACGAAGTTAAAAAACTTGTCGAAGCCATTGCGGAAATGTGGGAGTCCAACCTCGGCATTACCGTATCCATTACTTCCGACGACTGGGCAGTACACCTTGAAAACATGAAAGCCGGCAATTATCAGATTGCGACGACAGGCTGGACGGCCGACTACTTAAACCCGATCAGCTTCCTGCCATTGCTCGTAACCGGCAATTCCAACAACCATTCCAAATACTCCAATCCGGACTTCGACGCCCTCGTCGCACAGGCACAGTCTGAAACAGACGCCAAAGTAGCGATGCAGCTGATGCGCGATGCGGAAGCACTGATGATGGAAGACTACCCGATCATTCCCGTATACTTTAAGATCAACACCATCATGATGGCTGACCACGTACAGGGCTGGACGCTAACGGCACTGAACAATATTTATTTTAAAAACACATCCATCAAATAAATGACTGTAAATAAAGAGGACAATCAGGTGGGATTGTCCTTTTTTATTTGCTTCTTACAGCCATTATTGCCTTCTCTAAAGGCGCCGCCAACCTGCAAATATCC
>CALGIV010000092.1 GCA_937914785.1 uncultured Eubacteriaceae bacterium
CCTTCGTCGGATCGATAATCCCCTCTTTGATCATATCGACATACTCAAAACGATAGGCGTCAAAACCTTTGCCCTGATGTCTTGTTCTGAGGTTTTCAATGATAACGGAACCTTCAATCCCGGCATTTTCCGCAATCTGGCGAACCGGTTCTTCCAGCGAACGTCGAATGATCGATGCCCCTGTTCTCTCATCGCCTTCCAGGGTTTCCAGCAGCTTTTCAACTGCTTCAATCGCCACGACATAAGCGCTTCCGCCTCCCGGTACAACGCCTTCTTCAACAGCCGCACGCGTTGCGTTCAACGCGTCTTCAATGCGGTATTTCTTTTCTTTCAATTCCGTTTCCGTCGCCGCGCCTACGTTGATGACAGCTACGCCACCGGCCAGCTTCGCCAGACGTTCTTGCAGCTTCTCACGGTCATAGTCGCTCGTCGTCTCTTCGATCTGCGCCTTAATCTGTCTAATTCTATCCTGCACTTCGTCAGCGCTGCCTTTGCCTTCTACAAGAATCGTGCTTTCCTTTGTTACGCGCACCTGCTTGGCTTTACCCAAATCATCCAGCGTCGCATTTTTGAGTTCCAGACCCATCTCATCGCTGATGACGTTTGCGCCTGTCAGCGTCGCGATATCTGTCAGCATCTCTTTTCTTCTGTCGCCAAATCCCGGTGCTTTGACCGCAACACAATTGAATACGCCGCGCAGCTTATTGAGAATCAATGTTGCAAGCGCTTCATTTTCAACGTCTTCGGCAATAATAAGCAATTTGCCGCCATGTTGCATTACGGCTTCCAAAATCGGCAGGATTTCCTGAATATTGGAGATTTTTTTATCCGTTACAAGGATGAATGCATCTTCGTAAATCGCTATCATTTTTTCAGTATCGGTTACGAGATACGGAGAAAGATATCCGCGGTCGAATTCCATCCCTTCCGTAAATGTCAGTTCAATACCGACCGTCTTGCCTTCTTCAACAGTGATAACGCCGTCATTGCCGACTTTTTCCATCGCATCTGCAATCAGCGCGCCAATCGTCTCGTCATTTGCAGAGATTGAAGCTACCTGTGCAATCGACTTTTTGTCGTTCACCGTGTTGCTCATCTTTTTAAGTTCGTCAACAACCGTATCAACCGACTTTTCGATACCCTTTTTAATGACCATCGGATTTGCACCGGCTGCAACGTTTTTCAAACCTTCGCGAATGATAACCTGCGCCAACAGCGTCGCTGTCGTCGTACCGTCGCCTGCTACATCATTCGTCTTCGTCGCAACTTCTTTCACAAGCTGTGCGCCCATATTTTCAAATTCATCTTCCAACTCGATTTCACGGGCGATCGTCACCCCGTCGTTGGTGATGACCGGGCTGCCATATGTTCTGCCCAATACGACGTTACGCCCTCTTGGGCCAAGCGTTATTTTAACTGCGTCGGCAAGTGTGTTCACACCAATTTCGAGTGACTTGCGCGCTTCATCTGAAAATCTAATTTCTTTTGCCATTGAATTATTCCCCCTTCTTAACCTTCGATGATTGCGAGGATATCGCTCTGTCTTACGATCAGATATTCCTCATTGTCTAATTTTACTTCCATACCGGAATATTTCGAATAAATCACGTTGTCGCCCGCTTTTACATCCAACGGCACTTTTTTGCCATCGATCACTTCACCGCTGCCTACGGCCACAACTACGGCTTCCTGCGGCTTTTCTTTTGCGCTGTCCGGCAGCACGATACCGCTCTTTGTCTTTTCTTCTTTCTCTTTTACTTTCAAGATCACTCTGTCTGCTAATGGTTTCAGATTCACTTTTTATCCTCCTTTGTATCACTGGTGTTTATAGGCGAATTATTAGCACTCGCCTTGATTGAGTGCTAATAACTATTTTATTCACTTCGCCCTTATTAATCAACTGCCATTTTTTAGCAACTAATTCATATACATCCTAATATTAAGTGTTTAGCCGGATTTTAATGATCTATGCTCTTTTATACTCCCTTTTCCTCTTTTAATCTCAATATTTTATTTTTTTTATCTTGCGTGTAGTGGTTGCGCAAATAATGAAACAGGTATTGCTGTGCGTAACCCGTATCATTATCCCACAAATTGTGCGCTCTTACAGCCGTACGATCGATATCTTTTTCATCAATTTCGTAAAAATGCCGCAACCC
>CALGIV010000093.1 GCA_937914785.1 uncultured Eubacteriaceae bacterium
AAAACAAGCGCCTGGCACCTTGTGAAGAGCATACCGGTATCTGGGCGTGGAAGGCACCTGAAAACGATAATAGTAACTATTCTCTTATTCGTCTGAACGGCGATGTCCGCTTCGAAAACGTGACGTTTGCCTACGACGGCGAAAATCCCGTCTTGCGTGATATTTCACTCTACGCAAAGCCGGGACAAAAGATTGCCTTTGTCGGCTCCACCGGTGCAGGCAAGACGACGATCACGAATTTGATCAATCGGTTCTACGACGTCCAGCAAGGCGCCATCCTGTATGACGGCATCGATATCAGACAGATTAAGAAACCGGATTTACGCCGTTCACTGGCGATGGTGCTGCAGGATACGCACCTGTTTACCGGTACCGTAATGGAGAATATCCGCTACGGCAAGCTGGGCGCGACTGAAAATGAAGTCATCGCCGCCGCCAAACTGGCGAACGCCCACGACTTTATTATGATGCTGCCGCAAGAGTACGATACCGTATTGACGGCCGACGGCGCAAACTTAAGCCAGGGACAACGGCAATTGCTCGCAATCGCCCGGGCCGCTGTCGCCAACCCTGCCGTTTTGATTCTGGATGAAGCCACGAGCTCCATTGACACGCGCACCGAGGCACTGATCGAACAGGGTATGGATCAGCTTATGCAGGGCCGAACCGTATTCGTCATCGCACACCGCCTCTCAACCGTGCGAAATGCGAATGCAATTATGGTGTTGGAAGACGGCAAAATTATCGAACGCGGCGACCACGACGACCTGTTAAAGCAACAGGGTAAGTATTACCAACTGTATACAGGGATGTTTGAACTGGATTGACAAAAAAGTTTTACTACGAAAGAATATTTAAAAAAGAACTGATCCCCTATCTTACAGGGATCAGTTTTTTTCATTCTTATAGCTTAACAGTTGTGATTATGGCTTAGGACTTCAAAGAAATACTCAGGAAAGGGCCGGTCTTAAAACAATATAGATAAGATTTTTTATAACAACCCTAAACTCTACTTTCAAAACCAACTTACTATTCAGAGATAAACATAGAATCAAGTTTCTCCTTCTATGTTTTTAC
>CALGIV010000094.1 GCA_937914785.1 uncultured Eubacteriaceae bacterium
CGACAGGCAGGCTGGCAGCTGCAATCACTTTTTTTACCGTTTTCGCCAGCGCCGGCTCACCCAAATCCAAATAAGGTGTCTCCCACCGCGCATATACCGGCTCATCATCGTCATAATAAGCATCGGCTGCACCTTCTTTACGCATCATGCATACCCTGCCGTCCATTGTCCCGAAATAAAGCCGGTCTTCACCGGCATACCAGCACGTCGCATTCAACCCCTGCCAGTAATACCACTCATACTGATAACTCGAGACATCGTCCCGCTCCTTCGAGATGTAGCGCGCATCGGCAACATAGACACTGCCGCCTGCCGTAAGGTAATACCGATCCTGATATACAATCGCCGCCGCACAGCTAAAGTCTTCCTTTAACAACCGTTCATTAACGTAATAGGAGCGCAAATAAGCGTAATGATTTGTGTTGATATCACTTTTTTCAATCAGCGCACACACTCCGCGCCGGCTTAAAAACAACGTATCATTGGAAAGCACAGCATTGCAGTGCGCATTCACACAGCCCTCTGCGCGGCCGCCTTCGCTGAGCGGGAAAATCTCTTCCCCATCATAAAGTGCGCTCGTACGAAAATACACCGTCTTATCCGTATCCGTAGACGCTTTATGGATGCACAACCGCCCGTCAGCCATCCTCGAATACGCCACAATCGGCGCCGTCTCCTGCCCGATGACGGCAAAATTATTCGGTACATAAGTCGGTTCATTCACAGCAGAATACCAGTCCATATTTGCCTGTGCGGCATTGCCGGAAAAGAAAATGCGGTTACAATTGCCATTATATCCATATAACGCCGCAATCGTACATCCGTTAACACTGCTCTTTAATTCTTCACGCACTGTAAACGTGATGCGCACATTGTCTTCCCCTGCTACCGGACTTGCCGGCGGTAAATAACTGCCGGCAAACACCACCGTGCCGGCAAGCAGGTTGATGCTGTAATCGCGCCCATAGCCAAGCACTTCCCACTCGCCATACTCGTCCATTACAGCCACTTCGTTTACCGACGCGATGTTCTTCTGATCAAGATAATATTCAGTCGACGTCCCGTCACTTAAAAAAGTATTTACACGCCTGCCGGTCAGCATATTTGCCTTTTCATAGGCAATGCCCCCGCCGGAAGGCGGCGCCGAAATCGTCGTCGTCGGCACATAAGCCGCCTCATCCAAATACCGCATCGTCATACCGCCGCGATAATAATTCACACGATTGCCGTCTAAAATTAACAGCGCGCCGCCAAGCTGCACGCCAACACTCTGCCGCTCAGCCATATTATCGCGCAGCAATGTCAGATTTGAAAAGCCCTCATCCGCACGGTAAAGCCGCGTACCCACATGAATAAAGTGGACGCGGCCCTGCCCTTTCCCCCAGGCAAAAATGCCATACACCGGCTCTTTGTTCAAATACAACAACGACTGATATCCCGTCCGTTTCTTAATACATCCGCCGCTGCTGATAACATTGACGGCATTATCACTCCTGCGCGGAGAAATCTCCGCCGGTACGGAAGTAAAGTCAACGCCCAAAAACTTTTCAATCGTGAACTTCTTCTGCGCACGAGCTGCACTCTGCGGGTACGAACCGAGGCGCAGTGATTCAATCGGCACTTTTCCTCGCCCTCCTATACATAATAAAACCCATTGCGCACGCGCACCGGACTACACTGATTTTTATCGCGCAGCAGGCTGAACTTCTCCTGCCATCCATACGTCCACTGCTGCACTTTCTCCGGCTGGTCATCCTTGCCGATATAAGCGCAGACATATTCCGGCAGCACCTCGGCCGCTTCCGGCGAAAGCTCAAATTTCTCCTCGTCCGTCGTTTCGTCCGTCACCGGCGCACAATATGCCGCATACGTCAATACGTAATACGGCGCCTGATGCAGCTTGCCGATAATCAGTTTGTCGCCCAACGTCCTGTGAGGAATTTTCTTTCTGCCCTGACCGGCCTGCACTTCGACAAGCAGTACTTTGTGAAAACTTTCACAAAGCGCTGCCATATCAAAGAGGACTTCCCCTCTAAAATCAGACTCCTCGGCTTGTTCAGGTGTCAAAACACACTGCTTTTTAACGTACTGTCCCGCCGTTGCCAGCAAAATCAACGCTGCATTGACACCGCCCGGAATACGCGGGATAATATCCGCCGCCTCTTCTTCAATCACGCTGCCGTCTTCCGTCGCCGTCAACAATTCCAGTACGCGGCGTTTCAGCATTCCATACGTCATCTCAAACCTCAACACTCGCTGCGACGAGCAGGCTTAAATTGCCCTCACCCAAAAACGACAGCGTATGAACCGCTATATCGCGCATATCCAGATATTGCTGCGGTGCGACGATAAAGCTGTTTGCCGGCGTCGCCTCTCTTCCGTCGCTGTCCTTTAAATGAATATAAGCGTAATACGTATCCGACAGGTTCTGAATTACAGCCCCGCGCCCGCCAAGCGCAAAATCCGCTGCCGCTTCCGCAACATCTACTACGTATGCTTTTTCCAATTTCAACATCGTTTTCCTCCCCGCGTTCGCAGCGGGGCAACCCCGCTGCGAACACTCCGCTTAAGACGGATTTGAAAAAATAATCTGACGCGCATCCGCCCAACCCAACCCAAAGTCGACATAGGCAGTATATTGCTCAATCAATCCATTGTTTTGAATTGTATACAGCGAGATGGTCCGATATCACG
>CALGIV010000095.1 GCA_937914785.1 uncultured Eubacteriaceae bacterium
GCTCGAATGCCAGGGATTATATCCCGACAGGAAAAAGTCTTTCTTTATCGCTGGTCTTTCTTCGTTTCTTATCGGCCATATTTTCTACATCGTCGCACTGGCCCGCCTTGCGTCAATAACATTTTTACAGCCATTGATCGCCGTCGTGCTCTTTATTCTTATTCTGCCACTGGAAAAAATTTTTCGAATCAATCTTGGAAAAATGAAACTACCCATCTATTTATATGCCGCTATAATCTCTGTTATGGTCGCTTTTGCCGTCGGCGCGGTGGCCTATGCGCCAAGCGTGCTCACGAAGCTTATCCTTGTGGCCGCAATTCTCTTTTTTATTTCAGACGCCCTGCTGGCGTATATCTACTTCGGTCCGAAGAATATCTATCCGATGCGCGCAATGAATTTGGGCTGCTACTACCTCGCACAAATTTTATTTGCCATCAGCATCCTGCTGCGATAAAAACAAAAAACAGGCCTGTTCTTCTGCAAATAAAAAAGGCCTGTCCAGCCAAAATGACACGCCTTTATTCTTTGATTTCAAAACCGGATTGCCGATAAACTTCACCAGCCACCCTGTGCGCCGCCTCAACCATCTCGTCGAATAATTTCAGCACCGCTTCACCATTCTCCGTCAAAATCGAACCGTTGGGGCCCCGACGCTCAATAAGCGAAAAACCCAGTTGTTCTTCTGTAGCACGAATACTTTTCCAGGCTTTACTGTAAGCCATCCCCATCTTCTTTGCCGACTGGTTCAATGAATGATGTTGTTTAATGCCGCGCAAAAGCGAGGCTGTGCCAGGCCCGAAAGCATACATCAAATCATCGCCTTTTAATTTAATACGCAGTTTTATTGAAAAATCAAATAATTCGCTCATCACTTCTCGCCTTTCCTAAAGAATAACACGTTTTTTGGAAAAGAACGGCCGCTCTTCTTTCGCATTGTAGCGGCGCACCGACATTTTAAGGACCATATCGTCCGGCAACAGGCCGGCCAGCGACTTCTTCAACTCCACCTCATCGATTGGTTTGACGATCACTGCCTCCAGGCTGCACCCCTCGGCGGACAGCGCGATGCGATAGTCCAGCAATTGCTTATGTGAAAACATCACACTGTCTGCATCCGCGATATCGAGCACAAGAATATTGCGTCTGCGCGGATTTTTCAACCGGCGCACAATGCTGCCGCAAGAGCACTCTTCCGCATAAATAACACCTACATCGCCCGTACGATATCGAATGAGCGGCATAGCCTGTCTGCGCAGGGTCGTCAAAACAATTTCACCCTGACTGCCCACAGGCAGTACGTTGCCCGCCTCGTCGATAATTTCGACATACAAGTCGCTTTCCCACAGGTGCATACCCGCATGCGCCGGACACGTAATCGCCCCGCCGAGACCGCTTTCACGCGAACCATAATGCGGATAAATTTCACAATCAAGCTCCTCGCGCAGCATCGCCTCAACTTCCGGCGTACACGTATCAGCGCTTACCAGTACACCCGTGAGGTTTATTTTCACACGCTCGGCTTTCATATAGCGCGCAAACGACAATAACGGAATCGGCATCGCCACAATCGTGTTCGCTTCACTGGCCTGTAAGGCATTTATCATCTCGCGGTACGTCTTATCCGTGCCGATAACCGTCGCGCGGGCACCAAGCCTTTCCACCGCACGCGCAACCAGGCTGCCGATACTGCCCGGCGTCCCGCCGGGCATACACACGAGCGTACTGTCGCCTGCACAGATAAATTCGCCGAGGCCGCAGCTGAAAAAATCGACCGTGCGCGCCTGGTCCTCCTCGGTATAGAAGATGCGTTTCGCTTTTCCCGTCGTCGCCGACGTCTCATCTGTAACAATATGTATAACGTCCCGCTGGCTGACCAGCAACAGCGCCTCTGCATTGGCAATGAAATCTTTCTCCGTCATTAACGGGATCATCTCAATCTCTTTCAGGCTGTCGATACGCTCGGGCAGATAACTGTAAAACGCACTGTGCTGCCGGCAATAGGCCAACATCTCATTGAGCTTTTCTAATTGATACCGTTCAACCGCCTTTCGGTTCCACGGCACGATGCGTTCATTCTGCTGCATCCATTCGTCAATTCGGCTTCTTTTCATCCTTACCTCCTGTGCAGGTACCTGCCCTTGGTATTCGTCAGATTGTAAGCGCAGAAAGGCACGAGACCGCCCTCTGCCGTCACTTCACAAATATAACACTGACCGACACGGTTTAAGTCAAAGTTGTACGCGTCCTGGAAGAGCATCCCCGAAATACTGAGCATGCGCTGTTCCCGCTCGAACAAAAACCGATCCAGCGAATCCGTCTCATATGGGCTATTTTCGCCGCAGCAAGCGCTTTTCTGCTCTTCTTTTAATGTCCATTGACGCGCGACGACCTCGCGCGACTGCGACGACGAACAACAACTGTCGCCCGTTTGCTTAACAGGTTTTAATACTTTACCGACAATATAATTAGCGTGAAAAGAACAATAAGAATTCTCTGCGCCGCCGGCGGTAAAATCCGCCCGGCGTACCGCACCAGAAGTCTGCGTTTCAATTCTATGAAGAATATCCGGGATCGTCAGGCGCCGCGCCGCGCGCTGAACTTCAAAGCGCCCGACAGAAGTCGCAGGCTGAAAATGAATTCCGCGCACAGTCGGCAGATTCTCGGCGGCAAACAAAATCAACTTGCCCAACTCGTCGTCGTTGACGCCCTCGACGATGGTCGGCACAAGCACGACACCAAGACCGACCTTACGGCACACCTCGATGACGCGCTTCTTTATATCCAACAGTGCCTGCCCGCGCAATACCGTATACGCCGTATCCTTCAGCGAATCGAATTGCAGATAGACGCAGTTTAAACCCGCTTCTTCCAAACGTTTCGTGTAGTCGATGTCTTCGGCCAGCCGAAGGCCGTTCGTATTCAGTTGAAAAAATGTAAAGCCTGCTTTCCGTCCGATACGAATAATCTCATCCAAGTCGTCGCGCATCGTCGGCTCTCCGCCGGAAAGCTGAATATTAAACGGGCCGCCTTTTGCCATCAGCGCGCGATACCATCCCGCAATCGTTTGAATATCGGGGTCTCTGTCTGTTCTCTCATTCGCCGAAGCAAAACACACAGGGCAGCCGAGATTACACCGGCTGGTTACTTCCAACAGCACACAACAGGTTTGCCGCCGGTGCATTTCACACAGCCCGCAATCGTGCGGACAGCCCTTTTCAACCGGCTTTGCGTCTGCAATCGCATCTTTCTTCTCATTGGGCCTGTCCCAGGCAAGGTAACTCTCTTCATCACCGGCCCAAATCAGCGCACTGAACGCGCCGTGCACTGTGCATTCTTTCTTCAGATAAATCCCATCCGAACAGCTTGTCACAGCAGCCGGCATCGTTTTAAAACAGACCGGACAGACGCTCTTAGTCGTATTGAGTACTTTTCCCATTTTTCTATTTCCTATTTTATATAATCTATCAATGCTTTCTCAAACGCACTCTTTTCTTCATTCAGCCGCTCGTCAGGAAAACTAACCCTGACGATGTCGTCTGCCAGAACACCTTTTAAGACGGTGCCGCTGCGCATCTCAACCTTAAAAACCGGATGACGAAACGTGCTGTTGACGATCACCTCGCCAAATGTTTCGTATAAATCTATGATATCTTTCGAAGCGTACTGAAATTTATATTCGTAAGTTTGGGCGTTTTCAAAACAGTTTTTAGCCTTCTCGCACTGAAATTCCACTAAAAAATGCCCCCTTCTGCAATTTGCCGGACGGCACCGATAACTTCGTCAACTTCTTCTTCCGTCGTAAAACGGGATAGGGACAGCCGAACCGTACCGCCGCATTGATATTTTATGCAGTCGTAAATTTTCGGTGCACAGTGCAGACCGCTGCGGCAGATAATATCGTACCCCTGCATCAGCGCAAAACCAACTTCATCGCTTAAAATACCATCCAGAATAAATGAAACGACCGGTGTTTTTAGCCCTGCGGGCGCAATGACCTTTGCGCCGGCCTCCTGCAACCCCTGCTTCAGGCGGTCTGTCATTGCATTTAATGCCACCGAGTCCAGCGGGTTTTCTTCCGCCCATCGAAGCGCTGCCGCCAGCCCGGCAAACGACGTCTCATTACCGGTGCCCGCTTCCAGGCGCAGCGGCATCTCCGCCGGCATCTCTTCCGCATCGCTGTAGATGCCCGTCCCGCCAACCAGATGCGGCATTAACTCAACCCCCTCACGCACGTACAACCCACCCGTGCCCTGTGGGCCGAGCAGATATTTATGCCCCGTAAATGCCACCAGATCGACACCCCACTGCTGCGGGCGCGCCTCGACAAGCCCAAGGCTTTGCGCCGCATCCAACAACACTGCCGCGCCGTACTCTTTGGCAATCTTCGTCAGCTTTTCTGCATCATTGACCGCCCCTGTAACGTTTGAAGCATGCGTAAAGACGGCAAGCCGCACGCGATTGTCTTTAAAAGTCCGCTCCCAGACAGCTTCGTCAATGCGCCCGTCTTTATCTGTCGGCACAAAAACCGTCTTGATTATGCCGCGCTTTTCAAGCGCGTACAGCGGCCGCAGGACAGAATTATGTTCCGACAGCGACGTGACGACGATATCACCGGCTTCAAACGGAAAGCCGAACAATGCGAGATTTAAACCCACCGTAGCATTAGCCAGCAGCGCAATACGACCGGCTTTATCCAAACACATTAAGCGCTTCA